>JACQTH010000147.1 GCA_016210935.1 Acidobacteriota bacterium
GGGGCGGGAGATTCGAACCAGCAAGGCCCGAATACGCGGTACGCGCGCGGTTATGGGCGCTTCCACACACCGCATCGCCTCACCATCAATGGCAGCTACCTGCTGCCGTTTTTCGCCGGCCGCCGCGATGCTACCGGGCTGGTGCTCGGCGGATGGCAGATCTCTGGAGTGCTGCGGCTGGCGTCCGGTACGCCGTTCACCGTGACGCAGCCCGGCGTCGACCTGAACTTCGACGGGTTTTCAGAGTCGAGGCCCGTGATTCTCGACCGCTCGATTCTTGGCAACTCGGTGGATCATCCCGACCGGTCGCAGCAGCAGCTTCCCGCGAGCGCGTTCCGCCGCGCGGCGATCGGCGATGAATTCGAGGCGCTCGTCGGCCGCAACACGTTCTTCGCCGACGGCCTGAACGTGCTGGACCTCGGTATCTACAAGACGTTCCGGATGCCGACGCGAGGGCATCTGCTCTCCTTGCGGTTCGAGATGTACAACGCGTTCAACACGGTCCAGTACGGGTTCCCTACGACAGACATCACGAGCTCGTTCTTCGGAAGGATCGCCGGCGTGGCGACCGTGTACAACTCGCGGGTCATGCAAATCGCGGTGCGGTACCGGTATTAGAGTGCCTGGAGTGCCTAGCGTGCCTAGAGTGCCTGAAGTACCTGGAGTGCGGAAAAGAGGCGCATCAGCCAGTCTCCGCGCACCCCAGGCACTTTAGGCACCCTGGGCACTTCAGGCACTTATGGGTTACCTGATCCTCGCCAACCTGCTTCGCAAGAAAATCCGCACGGTCCTGACGATCGGCTCCTTTGCGGGAGCGCTTTTTCTCTTCGGCCTCCTGAACGTCGTTCGCGACGCCTTCACCAACGCGATGGGAACCGCAGGGGGAGACCGCGTGGTGATCGTCAGCAGGGTTTCACCCATCCCTATCCAGCCGCTTCCGATCGCCTACCGCGATCGGATCCTCCGGATCCCGGGCATCACCGACGTCACGTCCTTATATGTGTCTCCCGGCTTCTATCAGGACGACCGGATCTTCATCGTGCAAATCGCCATCGATATCGAGAACCATCGTTCGCTGTACCCGGAGTTCCTCATCCCGGACGATCAATGGGCCGCGTTCCTCACCGACCGCGAAGGCTGCATCATCGGTGAGGCGTTGTCGCGGCGGTTTCAGTGGAAGATTGGGGATCGGGTCCCGGTGAAGAGCGCCTTGACCCAATTTCGCGCGCTCGAGTTCAACATCCGCGGCATTTATACCGGACGCCAGCCGGGCCTCGATACGCGGCAGTTCTGGTACCAGCGGCGATTGTTCGAAGAACGGATTCCCGCGGCCCGGGGAAGCGCCGGCTGGTATGTGGCGCGTGTGGCCGATCCCGCCAGGGCCACGGAAGTGGCTAAAGCCATAGATCAGGAATTCGCGAATTCCCCGCGGGAAACCAGGACGAGCACCGAGAACCAGTTCGCCGCTGAAATGGCGAATCAGATGGGAAACATCCAGTTCCTGGTCCTGTGCATCGGTGGTGTGGTGTTCCTGACCCTCCTGATGGTGACGGGCAACACGATGGCTATCGCGGTCCGCGAGCGCGTCGGGGAGCTTGGCGTCCTGAAGGCGATCGGGTTCTCCGACGGGGCGATCCTGTTGCTGGTGATGCTTGAATCGGTGCTGATCGCCGCAGTGGGCGGCGGGCTCGGGCTCGGGCTGGCGAAGTTGTTCACGCTCATGGGCGATCCGACGCGCGGATTGCTGGTGTCGTTCCACTTGAGCGCGCTCGCCGCCGCGTCCGGTTTGGTGCTGGCGATCCTGGCTGGCGCCCTGGCCGGCTTGCTGCCCGCAGTTTCGGCCATGCGGCTGCGCGTGGTCGACGCGATCCGCAGGGCCTGAAGCGTGGCCGTCCCTTTGAGCTACAACGTGCGCAGCGTGGCGGCGCGCTGGATCTCCGCGCTGGCGGCCATCCTCGGGATCGCCGGCGCCGTCGGCGTCTTCGTCGCGATGCTCTCGCTCGCCCGCGGCTTCAAGGCGACCATGACCGCCTCCGGGTCGCCGATGAACGCGCTTGTGCGGGACGCCGCCTCCATTTCGGAGCTCACCGGTTTCGTCACGCTCGAGGAAGTGCGCACGATTGAAGATGCTCCCGCCGTCGTCCGCGGCCCCGATGGCCCATTGGCCAGCGCGGAAGTTGTCATGAATGTGGCGCTGCCGCTGCGATCGCGCGGCACCGACGCGATTGTCCAGCTGCGAGGCGTTTCCCCGAAGGCGATGCAGGTGCGCGACAACGTCAAGATCGCGGCGGGCCGGTTTTTTCAATCCGGGCTGTACGAGATCGTGGTCGGGAGAAATGCCGCCACGACCTATTCCGGCCTTGCGCTGGGTGATACCGTGCGGATTGCGGGCAGCACGTGGACCGTCGTGGGCCAGCTCGACGCCGGCGGCAGCGCGTTCGACTCCGAAGTGTGGGGGGATGCGAGCCTGCTGACGCAGGTGTTTCAGCGCCCGCCGAACATGTTTCAGTCCGTGACCCTCCGTCTGACGTCGCCCGAGGCGTTCATCGGATTCAAGGATGCGATCACGTCGGACCCGCGTCTGACGGTGCAGGTCGACAGAGAATCCGACTACTACGACGATCAATCACGCGTGCTCTCCACGTTGATCCTGGTGCTTGGGTCCATCATCGCGATCGTGATGGGCATTGGCGCGGCGTTCGGCGCGCTCAACACGATGTATTCCGCGGTTGCCGCGCGCTCACGCGAGGTCGCCACCCTTCGGGCCTTGGGATTCGGGGAGCTGAGCATCGTGCTCTCGTTTCTGTTCGAATCGCTGCTCATCGCCTTTGCCGGCGGCGTGCTTGGCGGAGTGGCCGTCCTGCCGCTCAACCGCCTCACGGTGGGCGCGCTGAACTGGCAGACGTTTTCGCACCTCGCGTTCGCCTTCCGCGTGACCCCTGATCTGTTGCTTGCGGGCGTCATCTTCTCGTTGCTCATGGGTGTGGCGGGCGGCGTGCCGCCGGCGCTTCGGGCCGCCCGGAGCCCGATTCCCGAGGCGCTGCGCGGACTATAGAAACCGCAGAGAGCGCAGAGAACGCGGAGGCCGTCCTTCGACGTGACGCCGCTGCGCGGCGCAGCCACGACAGACTGGCCGCAATCCAAACCATTCCATAGAAACGGTCCTTATACGTGCAGTTTGGATTCGGCCAGCCTGTCGTGAACTGGCGAGCCTGCCTTGCAGGCTCGCTCACGTCGAGGACGGCAGAGCCTCTACGGTGCTCCGCGTTCTCCGCGGTTGCCTTTCATGAGAATTCAGCGGTGCCCCGCTCCACGGCAAAACTCGCGAAGCGGACAGGAAGCGCTGCGCACCCGGCTCGTCACGCCGCACGCTTCCCGCATGCCGACGTGACAGAGCGAAAAATCGTACTTGATCGGATCGTGGGGATCGATCTCCCTCAGGGCGCGAGTGATGTCGACAGCCATCTTCCAGCCGGGATTCGAGTAGCGCGTCAGCCCGAGGCAGCGTCCCACCCGCACGACGTGCGTATCGAGCGGGATGACGAGCTGCGCCGGCCTCAGGTGCGTCCAGACGCCGAGATCGAGGCGATCCGATCGGACCATCCACCGCAGAAAAAGGTTCATCCGCTTGCAGGCGCTTCCGCTCGACGGCGACGGGAAGAAGTAGTACACACCGGGTTTTGGCGTCTTGCGACGCCGATACGCCCGACGCAGGTCGATCTGTCTGACGCGGGCCGAGAACGACTCGATCGCCGGCCCGACGTCGTCAGCAGACGCCGCTGCGCCCTCGATGAAGAATCCTTCGAGCGACCCGTATCGATCGATCATCATCTTCAGGATCCACACGAGCGCAATGAAATCATCGCCGCGCGTCCAGCGGTGAACCATCGGGCGGAAGGCGTCTGCATCGTGTCCGGGATCGAACCGCCGGACGAATGTCGCCGGTGACGGTCCCATGGCTCCAAGCAGCTGGTTGATCGAGTTCATGATCGAGCCGACACGGCCGAAGGCCAGCGCCGCCGCGCAGAAGCCGGCGATCTCACGATCTTCCTTCGTGTCGTATCGGCTGACGATCTGGATCGGATCGGTGGCGGAGTCGGGAGCGTTGTAGCTCTCGTAGAGACGATCGAGGGCAGCCTTGAGATCGGCTCGCTCGTGTGACAAAGGGCGGACGCGGATCCTGCGCGTCAACGTGCGCCGCTGCCCTGGACCGAGATCCGTCGCAGGCTCACTTGAATCGGATTGCCCTCGATGAGGGTGACACGCGTCGCTTGTGGCACGAGGCGCTCCAGGAATGCAGGGTCGCGAATGACTTCGGATTCAACGTCATCGACCGCGATGACATAGTACTCGCGGAACACCTCGGGGTTCGCAGGCGGCGGACGAATTCCATCGAACACGAATCGGCCTCTCAGTGTTGAAGGCTCGCGCAGGACAACCACGATTCCGGATACCGGCGCACCGCTGACGGACACAAACTGCCGGCCAATCTGTTCATCGCCCGGGTCATACGAGCCACCCACACCGCGTCGCATGGCTCGTGCCTCGATCTCATAGTCGCCGGGCGAAAGGGTCATGCGGAACGTGCCGTCAGGCCGGACGATTCCACCGAGGCTGTGGGAGGCGTACGAGGCGCCCTTTATAGCCGACCGAGCAGTAATGGATGTATTTCCAGCTACGGGCTGACCCGCCGAATCGAGAACGGTTCCGCTGACTGTCGTCGTGACGCCCTCGAGA
>JACQTH010000001.1 GCA_016210935.1 Acidobacteriota bacterium
AGCGAGCCGCCGCTGCTGAAGAGCAGGTGCTGCTTGCCGTCGAGCATGAACGTCTCGGGCGGACTCTGCAGGCCGCCGATCTGGGAATACCAGAGGCCCTTGCCGGTCGCCGCGTCCCACGCTTCGACGTTCTGGCCGTTGCTCAGGAAGAGCAGGCCGCCGGCGGTCGAGAGCAGCCCGACACTGCCGCCGCTGATCTTCTTGCGCCAGACGATCCGGCCAGTCCTGTAGTCGACCGCGACGATGCTCGTGCCGAGCGAGACGCCGCCGCCGCCCATGATGCCGCCGAGGCCCATCGACCCCCGAGGATCCGGCTCCATCAGATAGCTCACCGACAAACCGCTGTTCTCGTGCACGTAGAACAGCCCGGTGTCCGGCGAGAACGTGGGCGGCGGATAGTTCAGGACGCTGCCGTTCACGAGCGTGCCGGCGATCTGGGCATCCTTGTACAGATTCCGCTTCGGCCGTCCCTTCTCGTCGATCCCTTGGGCCCACACGTTGGTCAGGCCGACCTTGCTGGTGACCAGATGCTCGCCAGTCGTGCGGTCGAGCACGAAGAAGTAGCCGTTGCGCATCGCCGTCATGAGGAGCTTGCGCATCCGTCCTCTGAATGGAGCGTCGACGATCACCGGTGTCTGCGTCGAGTCCCAGTCATGCGTGTCGTGCGGCGAGGTCTGGAAGTACCACTGGATCTTGCCCGTGTCGACGTTGACCGCCAGCAGCGACCCGGTGAACAGATTCTCCCCTTCGCCGCGGCCCTGCGTGTAGGCCGGCGTGGGGTTGCCCGTACCGTAAATGTACAGGTTCGTTTCCGGATCGTAAGCGCCAGGGATCCACGTGGCGCCGTTGCCGTGCTTCGCCGCGTCGAGGCTGGCCCACGTCTCGAGGCCCGGATCGCCCTCCTTCTGAGGCGTCGAGTACAGAATCCACCTCACCGCGCCCGTCTGCGGGTCCAGCGATTTCAAGAACGCGGGGGCATCGAGATCGTTGCCGGTGCCGACGAGCAGGTGGCCTTTGATGGCCATCGGCGCGTTCGACGAGAAGTACTGCTGGTCGAACGGCGCGACCTCGTGCCGCCACACCTCTTTGCCGTTTCGCGCGTCGAGCGCGACCACCCAGTCGTCATGCTGGGAAAAGTAGATCATGTTGCCGAGCATGCCGGGGCCACGCGTGCCCGTCGTGGTGCCGCCGCGCGTCTTCCAGTAGTTGTGCCAGAGCACCGCGCCGTCGCGCGCGTCGATCGCAAACACGTTGTTGGGCGACGCGGCGTACAGCCTGCCGTCGACCATCAGAATGCCGCCGCCGATGCGGGCGGGCCCGCACGTGTTCGCGTCGCCGTTGCCGAGACCGCCGGCGATGATGGGATACGTTGGCGCGAAACCGCCACGGCCGCGACCACCTCCGCCGACACCGGCTTCGCCGCCTCCAGGTCCCGGCCCCGGCCCACCCGCGGCGCCCGCGTAGCCGGTGCCCGTCGGGCCGCATCCCTGGTTGAGCGGCGTGATCCACTTGAGGCTCAGATACTTGACAGTCTCCCTGTTCACGAGCTTCAGCGCGCTGTATCGCTTGCCGGTGAGATCACCCGAGTAGCTTGTCCATTCGTCCGAGAGCGGCCTCGTGATCCGAGCCTGATCGAGGCCGCCGGTCTCTGGCGGGGGCGTCCCGGTCTGGACGGTCTCGCCGCGCCACTCGGGGTCACCAGGGCCGAGCGGCGACGGGCCGCTCGGGGCGTAATTGGATGGGTTCTGCGCGAAGAGGAGCGCCGGGGCGGCAACGAGCGTGGTGATGACGAGCAGGTTCTTCATGGTCTGGACCTCTACTTGATCGTCCAGAGATAGGCAGTGATGTCGTGCAGCATCTTGTTCTGCATATCCTCGTGGGCGAGCTTCACAATCGCGTCGACGTGACCGGCCCTGGGATCCTTGACTTCGACGCGCGGCACACCATCCTTGCGCGCCATGCTCTTGCGCGTGCCGTCCGGCAGGATCAGCACGACCAGAAAATCGTCTTCGCGCACCAAGGTCCCTTCCAGCTTCGAACCGTCGGCCATCGTGACGATCGCCGGAACGCCTCCTCCGCCACCACCACGACCGCCGCCTCGGCCGCCAAACGTGGTCGTCGAGCCGCTGACCCAGGCGTTCTGGAGCGCTCGAGGGTCTGAGAACTTCGAGCCGATCCCGCGCAGGTCGCCGGTCACGGAATGGCACGATCCGCAGACGGCCGCGAACATCGCCTCACCTGCCTCCGGCTCACCCACGAGCACGTTCAGATTCAGGTTCGTGGGATAGCGTCCGGGCGGGCTGCCCTGGCCGCCCATGGTGGCGTGCACGCTATGGATGTACTCCGCGACCGCGAACGTGTCCGTCTCAATCAGCGTGATGGGCGGCGTGTGTCTGGCGAGACGCGCTCCGATGAGTTCTCCTTGCTGATCGCGCAGCGCGACGCCCGAGCGAAGCAGGTTCGGGTTCTCGCCATCGGCGGTACCACGAAGGTCGGCAGCGTGGCAGCTGGCGCAGTTGGTGTCGTACAGCGCTTTTCCACGGACGAGTACGTCCTCCGGCGCGAGCGGGCGTGTGAACTGCGTGAAGCCGCCGCGCCGTTGTCCGGGGGGCGCGTTGCTGCGGCCGCGGCCCTCGGGTGCCTGGCCCTGGGGGGCGGGAGGGGTCTGACCCTGGGGCGGCGGCGTAACGGGGGGCTGCGCGAGCGCGAAACCCGTCGTCGCTCCAAGAACGACAGCGGCGATCAAGCGAGTGGGTGCAGTCATAGCCTCACGGGGCCTCCGTCTACTGGCCGGTGGCGCTTGGAAGAATATCAAGGATCCGCTGTCGGGTTGCCAGTGGAAGAATTGCCTGGCTAGACATCTCCTAAGGCCCACATCGTTACAGGTGAAGCAAGTTTCTCCGGTCGGCCTTAGGAGCTGTCTTAGGGCCCGCGTTCGCGGGCCGTTCACGGCC
>JACQTH010000167.1 GCA_016210935.1 Acidobacteriota bacterium
TACACGTTTCCCGATCTCGTCGCGAAAGTGACGGGGCAGGCGAAGTACGCGGAAGACTTTCGGGCGGACGGCATGCTCTATTGCCGGCTGCTCGGGAGTCCGATGCCGCACGCGCGCGTTCGGGCCATCGATGCGTCGCGCGCGCTCGCGATGCCGGGTGTGAGGGCCATTCTCACGACTGACGATTTGCCGGCGGCACCTGCTCCAGCGGCGGCGGCTGCACCATCACCGGCGCGAGGTGGTGATGCGGCTGGAGCTCGTGGAGCAAAGGCCGTCCCGGCAACCGCGAGCGTCGTCGCGAGGCCCGAGGCGGCGCTGACGATGGAGCCGCTGTACGAGGGGGAGCCAATCCTCGCCGTGGCGGCGGTCGACGAAGCGACGGCGATCGCGGCGATTGAGCAGATCGAAGTCGACCTCGAACCGCTTCCGTTCGTCCTCGATCCTCTCGAGAGCCTGCGCCCCGATGGTCCGAATGCACGTCGTGAAGGCAACGTGCTGGTCCAGGGAAACCGGATCGTGGAGCTGAAGTGGACTGATCGGGATCTCGCGGACATGACGCCCGACCGGCTGCCAATGGGACAGGTACCCGAAACGGACCAATGGTCGTTCGGCGATCTCGAAGCGGGGTTCAAGCAGGCGGCGCTTGTCGTCGACGAATCGTTCGTGATCCCGTCGACCAGCCACATGCCGCTCGAGCGGCGCAGCGCGCTGGCCTACTGGCAGAACGGCAAGCTGCACATGCACTGTTCGACCCAGAGCCTGGCGCAGGCGGTGCCGGCGATTGCGCGCTATGTCGGGATCGATCCCTCGCAGGTGGTGGTTGTCAGCCCGTACACGGGCGGCGCGTTCGGCAGCAAGATCACCGCGTATCACTACGTCGTCATTCCGGCCCTGCTCGCGAAGAAGACGGGGCAGCCGGTCATGATGCTGATCAGCCGCGAGGACGAGCAGAACATCGGCCGTACGCGTCCCGGCATGATTGGCCGCGCGAAAGTGGGGTTCGCGAAAGACGGGCGTATTACCGCGATCGATCTCTTCATGGTTTCGGACGCCGGCCCGTACGGGCGTGGCGATCATGGCGGGAGCGCCCGGCTGGTGTCGGTGATGTATCAACCGGCCGCGATGCGGTTTCGCGGCGTCGGCGTGCTGACCAACACCGCGCCGCGCGGCGCGCAGCGCGGGCCGGGCATGCAGGTGGCGCCGCTGATCGAGCTCGTCATCACCAAGGCGGCGCGCCAGCTCGGGATCGATCAGGTGGCCATCCACCGCGTCAACGCCCCGGAGGGCAAGGCCCCGGTCGGGGCGCCCCAGAAGGACGGCACCCGGCGGTACGTGACCAGCGCGTTCGTGCGCAAGGCGCTCGACCGGGGCGCCGAGTTGTTCCAGTGGGAGGAGCGAAAGAAGCGGAGCGGCGCTCGCCGAGGTGCCAAGGTGCGCGGCGTTGGAGTGGCGCTTGGCGCGTACTCGGCCGGATCGATTGGCTTCGACGGCCTGCTGATCATCCGTCCGGATGGCAAGATGTACATCCAGTCGGGCTGCGGCAACCTCGGGACCAACTCGGTCTACGACACGACGCGCGCTGCCGCGGAAGCGCTCGGCATGCCCTGGGAGAAGGTCGTCATCACGCAGGGCGACTCATCGAAGCATCTGCCGTGGAGCAGCAGCCAGGGCGGCAGTCAGACCACGCATGCCCACACGCGCGCCAACTGGGCGGCCGGGTTGGACGCGGCGCAGAAGCTGCGGGAAATCGCGGCGAAGGATCTGGGCGGCAGGCCCGAGGACTACGAGATCGGCGAGGAGCGTGTCTACCGCAGAGGTAACCGCACGCGTGGGTTGACGTTCGTCCAGGCCGCCACGCGTGCCATCGAACTTGGCGGAAAGTACGACGGCCACGAGCTGCCGGCGAACATCAATGCGATGACGAAGGCGTCAGCCACGGCGCTGGCCGGCCTCGGGCTGATGGGTGTGGCGAAAGACACGTTCCCGCGCGACGGCGACACGATGTCGTTCATCGCTGGCTTCGCGGAAGTCGAGGTCGATGTCGAGACGGGCGAATTCAGCGTCCTCGACTACACCGCTGTTGCCGACGTAGGCACGGTTCTGCATCCGCGCAACCTCCGAGGTCAGGTGTACGGCGGCTCGTTGCTCGGGATGGCTCACGCGATCGGGCACAAGTGGACGTACGACGGGCACTACGGGCTGTCGCTGGGCAACCGGTTCTATCACAGCAAGCCGCCGACGATCCTGGACTCGCCGGAGTTCCAGTTCGATGCCCTGAACCTTCCGGATCCGGAGACGCCGGTGGGCGCACGGGGCGCCGGCGAGCCGCCCGTCGGGGCCGCGTACGGCGCGGTCGTCAATGCGCTCGCCGCGGCGGTCGGCGTCGACGCGTTCCGGCGGACGCCGGTGACGGCGGATTTGATTCTGACGTCGCTGGAGGGTCAGGCGACGCGGGTTCTCTGACGAAGGTTCTTAACGAGGGTTCTTAACGAAGGTTAGGACGAA
>JACQTH010000020.1 GCA_016210935.1 Acidobacteriota bacterium
CGCCCCGGCAGCCCTTCCGTCACGCGGCATCCGGTTCGATTCCCAAGCGGTCGTTGACAGCGCATCGGAGCTTCTGTTTGCATCCAAGGTACCGCTCCGTCGTGTGGACGGAGACGTGGCCCAGGAGGAACTGAATCTGCTCGAGTTCGCCACCCGTTCCCGAGCCGGACGCCGAGACGGCGGACGCCTTTCACACGACGAATGCCGGCGGCCAGCTCGGGACTGAGCAGTCCGGCATCGGCGGCTTCATAGGCGACTCGTCGGACGGCGGCGAGCCGCAAGTTGATCGTGGCGGGCGCATAGTTACGCTGTTCGAGATGGATCCGGTAGCGAAGGACCACGGTGCGGTTGAACGCCAGACGGGGCTCCGAGCAGTACCAGGCCACAAACTCGGTGATCGCGTGGTCGTAGGTGCGCTGGCCACTGGTGGAGGCCAGGCTGTTCAGCACGGCCGACTTCGCCTGTTCCAGATCGGGCAGTGCCAGGACTCGCTTCGGGGACTTCTTCCTCCGGGATCTCTTCGGCTTCGGCTTGGACATCGGCGACGGCCTCCTTGTCCGTCGCCGACAGCATCACCGCCTTTCGTCCCTGCGGCGTTTATCGAGGGCCAAACTCCGGTTACAATCGGGCCAAAGTCGGTTGAACCGGTGCCCGGATAGACGGATCATTGTGCCCGGCGAAGGAGAAGCATCATGAAGAATCTCCGAGAGTACTACCAGGAATGCTTCGAGGCCGAGAAGCCGAAATTCATCCGCGTCATGAAGGCGGTGCCCGTCGACCAGGCAGGCTACCGGCCCCACCCGCGCTCGACGTCCGCCGGGGATCTCGTGTGGCTGCTTGCGAGCGAGCTTCGCGACGCCTGCGAGCTCGTCGACCGAGGGGAAGTGAGCTACGTCGCCCGACCCGCTCCGACCGTCCCGGAATCAATCGCGGCGTACGAGCGGAATGCCGAAGACCTCGAGAAGCGCCTCGCAACGTTGGACGACACCAGGTGGGACAGGAAGGCCCGGTTCCTGGTGGATGGAAACGTCGCCTGGGAGACCTTACTTGGCGACATGCTCTTTGGGTTTCTCTTTGACGCGATCCATCACCGCGGGCAGCTTTCGAGCTACCTGCGACCCATGGGGGCCAAGGTTCCGTCGATCTACGGTCCCTCCGCGGACGATCCAGGGATGTGACTGCGACTCGCTGAATGCCGCATCGTCAGGCTGTCAATCAACGACACGGATAGTCGTGCATTCGGGCGACGTCGCTCAGGTCGTGGCAAACGGCTTATTGATCTTTGTGAATCGGTCAGACCTCCGTGATCACTCCCGCGTAGTCGCCTTTCGGCGAGCGGTCTAGCGTCCGAATCGGGCTTCACCACGGCGTTACAGAGGACCCATTTTGGGAAGCCTAACCTTCTCCAGTTGGAACCGCCCAGCGCGGCTCAGCTGAGCACCTAAGCGCGAAACCTGCGGCCGGTTGCAGTCCCCTTGCCTTCCGATGGGTCACGCGATATCCTCCCCTTGAAACGCGATGGGGAAGCTGCTACCGCAGCCAGCTCCGGAGATCCTGCGCGGTACCTTCGATTTGCTGATTCTGAGAGCCCTGACCTGGGGTCCGGCTCACGGATATGCGATTGCGCGCTGGATCGAGCACGCCACGTCCGACGTCCTGGCCGTCGGCGAGGGCACGTTGTATCCCGCGCTGCACCGGCTTGAGGAGCGCGGGTGGATCGACGCGAGTTGGGGAGTCTCCGAGAACAATCGCCAGGCGAAGTTCTACTCGCTCACAAAGCGGGGACGCGCTCAGTTGACCGTGGAGACGGAGAACTGGCGCCGCTACGCGGCGGCCGTGTTCGCCGCATTGGAGGCGCAACCATCGAGCGGCGGAGGTTGACGAATGGCCACGCGGTGGAGGCGTTTCCGGGGGCTCTTCGGGCTCGATCCCGGCCGTGATGTCGAGGACGAATTGTCCTTCCACCTCGACATGCGGATTCGCGAGCTGATCGATCGCGGCGAGTCGCCCGAACGTGCGCGGGAGCTGGCCCTGCGCCGGTTCGGCAATCTCGAGCGCTCGCGCCTGGAATGCGTCGCCATCAACGAACGACGGAGGCGCCGCATGAGGCGCGCAGACTTCATCACCGATCGAGGGCAGGATATTCGCTACGCGCTGCGCATGTTCCGCCGCGCCCCAGGCTTCACCACGGTGGCCGTGTTGACACTGGCATTCGGCATCGGCGCCAACGTGGCGGTCTTCGCTTTATTCAACCGACTGCTCCTCGAGCCCTTGCCCGTACCCGAGCCAAGCCAATTGGTGAACCTCGTGTCGCCTGGGCCACGGTCCGGGCCCACGTCCTGCGGCAGCATGGGTGGATGCGAGGCGGTCTTCAGCTATCCGATGTTCCGGGACCTGGAGCGCGTCCAGACGGTCTTCACCGGTCTCGCCGCGCACCGCGACTTCAGCGTCAATCTGAGTCATCGCGGCCAGACCACGACGGGCAGGGGTCTGTTCGTGTCGGGCAGCTACTTTCCCGTCCTCGGTCTGCGGCCGACACTTGGTCGTCTGCTGGGGTCAACCGACGATCGCACGACGGGCGAGTCCGAGGTGGTCGTGCTGAGCCACGCGTACTGGCAGAGCCACTTGGGCGGACGTCGCGACGTCGTCGACGAGACAATCGTTGTGAACGGACAACCCATGACGATCGTCGGCGTTGCGCCGAAGGGCTTCGAGGGCACGACGTTGGGACTGAGGCCTGAGGTCTTTATGCCAATCACGATACGCTGGCGCCTGGCGCCCGATCCGCGCAGCCCACCAGAGAATCGACGCGGGTATTGGGTCTACCTGTTCGCCCGTCTGAAGCCAGGCGTCGCGCTGGAACAGGCGCGCGCCGCGATTGACATGCCCTATCGCGTCATCATCAACGAGGTCGAGGTGCCGCTCCAGGAGGGCATGAGCGATCGGATGATGGCTCAGTTCAAAGGGAGGGGCATCCGCCTCAATCCCGGGTCGCGCGGGCAGAGCAGTTTCGCTGCGGACGCTCGCGCACCACTGACACTCTTCCTGGCCGTCACCATACTGGTGCTGCTCATCGCCTGTGTGAACGTAGCCCACCTCCTGCTGGCTCGCGCGACCGTGCGCTCCAAGGAGCTGGCCACACGATTGGCCCTTGGGGCCACTCGCGCGCGTCTTATCGCTCAACTTTTCTCCGAGTCGTCTGTGCTGGCGTTCGCCGCCGCGGTGGCCAGTCTCCTCATCGCGCGGTGGACGATCGGCCTGTTTCGCATGATGTTCCCCGACGCGGCTCCGCTGCCTGAACTGCAACAGGACACATCCACGCTCATCGTCACCGGCGCGCTGGCGCTTGGGACAAGCGTCGCGGTCGGGTTGTTCCCCACGCTGCACGCCGCACGGCGGGACCCGCTGTCGGCCTTGAAAGCCCAGGCCGGCCAGCCCGGCGGCAGCCGCGGAGCGGCGCGATTTCGAGTCTCGCTCGCGACGGCGCAGGTCGCATTGTCCATCATCCTCATCGTCCTGGCAGGCCTGTTCACGAAGAGCCTGGCAAATCTCAGCCGCGTCGATCCCGGACTGAGGACCGATGGCTTGGTCACCTTCCGCATCGCACCCCAGCGCAACGGCTACACGCTTCCACGCTCGGCGGCGCTGTTCGGTCGTCTCGAGGAGGAGCTTGCCGCGCTACCAGGCGTCACGGCCGTTACATCATCGACGACGCCTCTGCTTTCGGGAGATGTCCGTATCACGGGCGTATTCGTGGAAGGATACGATGCCGGACCTGACGCGGACCGCGAGACACGGTATGACGAGATCGGTCATGGATATTTTCGAACGCTCGGTGTGCCACTGATCTTCGGGCGTGAGTTCACATCGGCCGATTCAGAGAATGCGGCCAAGGTCGCTATCATCAACGAGCAGTTTGCGAAGAAGTTCGGCCTTGCCCGTGAAGCGGTCGGCAAGGGGATGTCGCGGGATACACCATCGTTCGACCTCGAGATTGTCGGCGTCGTGAGAGATTTCAAGCACAGCGACCTCAGAGACGCCACGTCGCCCCTGTATTTCGTCCCACACCGCCAGGGCACCAGGAGGCCGGGTCTCATGATCTTCTACGTTCGGACTTCGCTGAACGCCGACGAGACCATGGCGGCAATCCGGCGTGTGATGCTTCGCCTCGACCAGCACCTGCCGATCGAAGAGCTTCGGACGATGGACGAGGCGATGCGTGGAGCGACGACGCGTGAACGGTTGATGGGCGTGATGACCGGTGCCTTCGCAACGCTCGCGACCCTCGTGGCTGCGATCGGGCTCTATGGGCTGCTCGCCTTCGCCGTGGCGCAGCGCACATCAGAGATTGGCCTGCGCATGGCACTCGGCGCCACGCGTGTTGGTGTGCGCTGGATGGTGCTCCGCCAGGTGGGAATGATCGTGATGATCGGTGGCACGCTCGGCTTGGCGTTCGCCATGGTGCTGGGGCGTGCCGCACAAGCCCTCTTATTCGGGCTGCATTTTCACGACCCTGTTGTTCTGGCCTCGTCGATTTTCGGGCTCATACTCGTGGGCCTCGCTGCCGGGTTCGTGCCCGCGTCTCGCGCGGCGCGCATCGATCCCATGCGCGCGCTGAAGTACGAATAGCGCGCACGCTCGCCTTAGGCGAGGACTTTCCTCCGCGACAGGGGATGGTGCGTCCACATCGTCGCGCGGTTCGATTGATTATTTGGGGAGCCTAACTTTCGCCAGTTGGAACCGTGTCAGCCAATGGCTGAGGCAAATTGACGCGTTTCCCCAGGTCGCTTGACCCTGCGTCTTCTGAATGTACGATCCAGTGGACCGCGGATATGTGCGAAATCTTCGGGCTGCCCAGGATGGCTCTCCAGTCTGAAGTCGAAGAGGTCACGTTCAAGGGCGGCACGATCGATGGACAAGTGGAGACGACGATGACAACAAGACAGGTCGGGTTGGCAGTAGCAGTAGTCGCCGCTTTGGCCTTCGGAGGTTGTGCAGGTTCGCAGGCCCAGGAGGAGTACGACGTTGTTATTCGAGGCGGCACGCTGTTGGATGGCACGGGCGCTCCCGCGAGCGTCGGCGATCTCGCGATCCGAGGAGATAGGGTCGTGGCTCTCGGCCAGGTCAATGGCGTCGGCAAACTCACGATCGACGCGACAGGACTCATGGTGGCGCCTGGGTTCGTAGACATGCACGCGCATTCGGACCCGTGGCGCCTGCGTCATGCGGGCCACGGTCCCTCCTTCGCCTATCAGGGCATCACGACCGAAGTGTTTGGCGAATACGGTTCGCCGGGTCCGTTCGGCGGCAAGATGCAGGGCGGGCTCATCGAAGACGAGAGCATCCCAAAGGAAGCCCGCGACCGATGCCGCACGCTTGGCGGTTGTCTGGATTTCATGGAATCTCAGGGCTCCTCCGCCAATTTCGCGTCTTATGTCGGCTCTGGCGCAGTTCGGGCTTACGTCATGGGATACGTGGATCGCGCGCCGACGACCGAGGAACTCGATCAGATGAGGGCAGTGGTGCGCCAGGCCATGCACGAGGGGGCAATCGGCGTCTCCAGCGGCATGAGCTACGTGCCTAACATCTACATGAGCACCGACGAGCTGGCCGCGCTGGTCAGAGAGGCGGCAGGGTTCGGCGGGATCTACGCCACGCACGCGCGGACGATGAATGGAACGGATCCAAACGCCGTTCGGGAGGCCATTGATGTGGGGCGCAAGGCGGGCGCCGATGTGCATTTCCATCACCTCAACTCGACCGCCGGGCCTAAAGCAGGCGAGTTCCTGGCGATTATCGATTCGGCGCGAAGCGGCGGGATGAACGTGACCGGAAACTCCTACACGTATACCTGGGGAATTACGCCGCTCTCCGCCTACATCCCTGCATGGGCGCAGGAAGGCGGACGTCAGGCGATGCTGAAGCGACTCGCCGACCCGTCGGATCGACAGCGGATCGCCAAGGGTTTTGTGAGCGAGCCTCCGTACCTCGCGAACGTCGGATGGCATCACGTCCGACTCGGCGTCAGCGATAAGGCGGTCAACGGCAAGTTGGTGTCCGAGGTCGCCGCGGACCGTCGCCAATCCCCGGAAGAAGTGTTCATGGATGTTGTTCTCGCCGCCAAGGGCGAGGGGATCGTGATCGACTGGAACAACGAAGAAGAGACGTTGCGGCAAGTGTTGCAGAAGCCGTATGTCGCGGCAGGAACCGACGGCAGCGCGCTGGCGCTCGACTGGCAGGATCTCCCGCCGCTCATTCATCCCCGGCACATGGGGACGATCCCACGCTGGCTGGGCACCTATGTCCGCGACGAAAAGATGAGGAGCTGGGAAGAAGCGGTCCGCCGGCTGGCCGCCCTTCCATTCGAGATCCTCAAGATTCCACATCGCGGAACACTTCGCGTGGGAAACTTCGCCGACGTCGTGATTTTCGACTCAAAAACAATCGACGGACGTGCAACCTTTGAGCAGCCGAATCACTACGCCGTCGGCATGCGGTACGTTCTTGTCAACGGGGTACCAGTCGTGAAAGATGGTAAGTACACCGCCGCCCTTCCCGGCCGTGCGCTCCGCGGCGCGGGCTACCAGAAGTCGCCGAGTTGACGGCACTGACACCGGTAGCGGGAGGTCCACCTCCGCTAAAGCTACGGCGGACAGCCTCCGCATCTCGGATGCCTGTGCTCGCCGCTGGCTGGCAAGCCTAACCTTCGCCAGTTGGAACCTCATCAGCGCATGGCTGACGCGTTTGGAGGCTATCCGAAGGGCGGCCTAGGCGATATCTAACTGTTTGTTCTGATGGTGGTTACGAGCTGTAGTGCCCGGTCGCTACTGTCGGAGCGTCGAGCAGCGCTGTTGGCTTGAACCTTCAAGGAACCGCTGAATTCCTTCAAGGCAGGGTCAGGAGCATCAACCTGGCGGAAGCTCCTTGAACGGATTGAAAACCCTCAGCCCGGCTCGTCGGAAGTCTTGCTCGTTGCCGGTGACGATCGTGAGGCCATGGCGCTTGGCCGTCGCGGCGATGTAGCTGTCCTCCACGGGCATGCGCTGGCCGGCTTTCTCCAGCGTCCGCTCTTGTTCGGCCCAGACATGTGCGACCGAGGCGTTGAAGCCATGGATCCGGCCATGCATCGCCTCGATCAGGCGCGTCAACCAGGCTTGGAGGGCGTCACGCTGCCGACCCTCCTTCGTGCGCACCCAGTAGGCGAGCTGCGCGATCACGACCGCGCTCGTGTAGCAATCGTTCCGCTCACGTTCGATCCACGCTACGACGCGACCATCGCCGTGCCGCTTGGCTGGCTGGCCGATGACATCAGTATCCAGCAACCAGCTCATAGCTTGCGCCGACGCGCCGGCTCTCGACGGCGAGGAGGGACGTCGTCCATGCTGACCGGACATTCCTTGAGCACGGTCAACCAATCCTCCTTGCCTGCGAGGCGTCGGAAGACGATCGCGTCCTCTTCAGGATCGAAGCGAGCGTCGAAGTACTCGCCCGGCGACGTCGGCGCGAGCGCGGCGGGGACGGTCAGGCGGCGCTTTGAATCCAGGGTTACGTGGGGAGGTCATCGAAGCGCGCGGCCGGCGGGTTGCCTGGCGGAGGAGGCGGCAGCCGCATGGGGGTCCAGCCTTCCGTCTCAACGGCGAACAGCCCGCTGACTGCCGTGCGGTTCACCAC
>JACQTH010000181.1 GCA_016210935.1 Acidobacteriota bacterium
CACGGTGCACGGGGTCGTGAAGCGGCTGCGCGCGCGAGGCTTCATCTCGAGCCACCGGGACGCCGCCGACCGCCGCCTCATCCTCTACCAGTTGACCCCGAGCGGCCGGCGACTGGTCCGCGAGCTGATCGATCTCGAGGCGGTGACGACCGAGCGAATCCTGGCGCCATTGTCGGTTCCACAGCGGCACCAGTTGCTCGACCTGCTCCGGCAGATCGCCTGGGAGCCGACCGGCGCCGTGCTGGGCATCCGCCGCGCACAAGAACGCTTTCATTCAAAGGGTGCGCCCGTCACGGGTCGACGTGCCAAATAGCGTCTCGATCGTGATTTCCGATAAGGAAGGCGAGAATCGCGCATTGCGTCCCGCATGTGTGAACAAGGTCACACATCGAGGCGGAATGAACGAACGCGGTGGCGTGTTGCTGATCTAGGGAGGTCTTGTCGTGACAAGCCATCGCCAGTCTGCAATCATCCGGCCACTGATGCCGCGCACCACGAGTTGGGCGTGAGCGACCCCACATCCAACCGACGCGTTTCTGCCGAGGACGAAGCCACCGTTGAGCGGCTGCTCGCCGGCGATGAAGCCACCTTTACCGATCTCGTGGAGCGGTATCATGGGCGGCTCCTGCGCCTGGCCCTCCTGTTCGTGTCCGATCGCGCCAGCGCCGAGGAGGTCGTCCAGGACACGTGGCTGGCGGTCATCACCGGGCTGCCCGCCTTCGAGGGACGTTCAGGCTTGAAGACCTGGATTTTCAGCATCTTGAGCAACCGCGCCAAGACCCGCGGCCGTCGCGAGAAGCGGTCAGTGCCGTTCTCCGCCCTCACCAGCGCCGATCAGGGGAACGACCCCGCGGTGGACCCGTCCCGGTTCACCTCCGGCGGGGGGTGGTCGGCCCCCCCTGAAAAATGGGACGAGGACACGCCGGAGCGCCTGCTGCTGCGCCAGGAAACACGGGCGGCGGTTGACGCGGCGATTCTGGCGCTGCCGGCGGCTCAACGTGCCGTCATCACCCTGAGGGACGTCGAGGGGGTGGATTCGGCGGAGGTCTGTAACATTCTGGAGATCAGCGATACTAACCAGAGGGTGCTCCTCCATCGCGCCCGGGCCAAGGTCCGGACCGCCCTGGAACAGCACGTCGGAAGTAGCCGCTGATGTTGACCTGCCAGCAACTGACCGAGCTCGTGACGGAATACCTGGAGAACCGGCTGTCCTTCACGGACCGGCTGCGCTTCAGGATGCACGTGGGCATGTGCCGGCATTGTCGCGCCTATATCGATCAGATGAGGCAGACCGTTCGCACGCTCGGGAGATTACCGGCCGAGGAGATTCCTCCCGAAGTTCGGGACGCGCTCCTCGTGCAGTTTCGAAACTGGAAGCGGCAGTGAAGCTGCGCCTCAAACCGCCGAGACTTCGCCACGACCCGCGCAGCTTCCCTGCTAGCATGGCGATGCTCAGACGGTTTTGGAACGGGCTTCGAGCCTTCGTCTGGCTGCTCTACGTCGAGCCACCGGGCTGTTGAGCGATGAGCATCCGGTCTCTGGAACGAGACCGACGCCTGTAGCGGCTGACGAGTCGGGCTCCTACACGTCCACCACGTTCACCCTGCCACGCATCTCACGCAGTCGCTGCACGATCTCCTTTGACACAGCGGCGCCCGGGTTCTTCACGCCGATGAGGATCTTCCCTTCAGCAACAGCGGGGTCGTAGAGGGAAGTCCGTCGCTTGGGAAGCCCCGCGCTCGCCAGGAACACGAGGAGCGTCGTCACGATCGCCCCGAGCATGGTCAGCTCGTAGACGATGATGGCGTTGGTGCCCAGCGTGATGATGGGCATG
Source organism: Acidobacteriota bacterium (assembly GCA_016210935.1). GTDB lineage: Bacteria > Acidobacteriota > Vicinamibacteria > Vicinamibacterales > JACQTH01 > JACQTH01. The sequence goes on from JACQTH010000181.1 coordinate 1,835, forward strand.
CTGCCGGTCTGGAGCGGCCAGAGCGTCTGAGCGGTGGCGGTCAGCGTGAAGCCGAGCGTACCGCCAACCACGCCGCCGAGGGCTGCCAGCCACGGCATCCAGGTGTGGCTCTCGTCGCGGCCGAACGCGTACTGTTCGAGCGGCTCGGAGGACAAGACGACGATGTTGGTGGACGACACCCCGGCGGTGCGGAGCATCTCGAACGCACGCTGGGCCGACTCGGGGTCGTCATAGGTCGCGGTGATGGTCGTCATATTTGCAGCGGTGCTAGCTCGCGACGCGAGCGAAGGGCTGCACCGGTTCACCGACCGCGCTGGGCACTGCACTCGGCTCGCCCGCTTTCAGCTCCCAGATCGAGATGATCGGCACCACCTTCGCGAACAGTACATACAGCAACGCCATCGCCGAGAATGTCGCGGCCGTAATCGTGATCTCGACCCACGTGGGCCTATAAGTTCCCCAGCTGTAAGGGAGATATTTGTTCGCAAGAGACGGGATGATTATCAGGAATCGTTCCAGCCACATGCCCACGATGATCGTGGTCGAGGCCACGACCGTACCCGCGATCGTGCGTAATCGCTTGATGGCGAGGAGCGGGAACGGGATGAGCACGTTGCACGCGACCATCGTCCAGAAGAGTGGCGCGTACGCTCCCCGCTGCGTCGCCCAGAAGACCGCCATCTCCGACGGCTCGTTGCCGTACCAGATGGTGAGGCGCTCGGCGAAGACGAAGTAGGTCCAGAGCAGGCTCATCATGAGCAGCAGCTTGCCGAGATTGTCGAAGTGCAACGGGCGCAGGTAGTTCTCGAGGTGAAGCACCCGGCGGAGGATGGCCATCGCGACGATGAGCGCCGCGATCCCGCTGAAAATGGCGCCGGCCACGAAGTACGGCCCGAAGATCGTCGAGTGCCACATCGGCACCATCGTCATCGAGAAATCGAACGAGACGATGGTGTGGACCGAGACGGCGACGGGGATGATCGCGATCGCCATGATGTGCATGGCTGTCTCGAGGCGGTGCCACTGTCGCGGCGTGCCCCGCCATCCAAGCGCGAGCGCCCCGTAGATTCTCTTCCGCCAGCCGCGCGACCGATCGCGCACGAGCGCAAGATCGGGAATGAGCGGAAGTGCGAGAAACAGCGTGCTGCCGATCAAATACGTATTGATCGCGAAAAAGTCCCACAACAGCGGCGACCGGAAGTTCGGCCACAGGCCGCGCTCGTTGGGATACGGAAACAGCCAGAAGGCGAGCCACGGACGGCCCAAGTGAACAACCGGGAACATCGCGCCGATCATCAGCGCGAACACGGTAATCGCCTCGGCGCAGCGCGTGACCGGCCGGCGCCACGTGGCGTTGGCGAGCCGGAGGATGGCCGAGATGAGCGTGCCGGCGTGACTGATGCCGATCCAGAACACGAAGTTGGTGATGTAGAAACCCCAGAACACCGGGCGTCGAATCCCCGCGACGCCGATGCCGTGATAGAGCTGGTACATCCACGCGCTCAACCCGGCCAGGACGACCGCGCCGAGCGCCAGGACGATCAGATAGAAGCGCCCGGACGTCCGGAATACCGGCGCCAACAGGTCATTGGTGAGGCGGGTGGCGGCGCTCGAGGTCATGCGGACTCCCGCTGCAGATAGATCACTTTGGGCTGCGTGCCCAAATCCTCGAGCAGGCGCGTCGCGCGTCCCGATCGGGCGAGCTGTGAAGCCTTGCTGTCGGGATCGTCCAGGTCCCCGAAGACAAGCGCGGTGGCCGGGCAGGCCTGCGCACAGGCGGGCGTGACGTCTTCGTCTTGAACATCGCGGTGTTCGGCCTTCGCCTGGATCTCCGCGGCTTTGATCCGCTGGACGCAGAACGTGCACTTCTCCATGACGCCGACTTCGCGAACCGACACGTCGGGGTTCAACTGCAGGTGAAGCGGCTTGTCCCAGGTCGGATTGAAGAAGTTGAAGAAGCGGACGTTGTACGGGCACGCGTTTGCGCAGTAGCGGGTGCCGATGCAGCGGTTGTAGACCTGCGCGTTGAGGCCGTCAGCCGTATGGTGGCTGGCGTAGGTCGGGCAGACAGGCTCGCAGGGGGCGGCGTCACAGTGCTGGCAGAAGACGGGCAGGAACTTGACGCGGACGTCGGGATATTCTCCCTCCCAGTACCTCTCGACCCTGATCCAGTGCATGGCCCGCCCGCGGCCCGCTTCGTCCTCGCCGACCGTTGGCACGTTGTTTTCAGCCCGACAAGCGGCAACGCAGGCTTCGCAGCCCGTGCAGCGGTCCAGGTCGACGACCATCCCCCAGCGTGGCATGTGCCTTTGGTCCTCGTGGCTTCCGGCTTTAGCCGGAAGGTCCTCTATCCTTATTTAATGTGTCGCG
>JACQTH010000182.1 GCA_016210935.1 Acidobacteriota bacterium
AACGCATCCACCCGCGTGATCGGCCCGGTGCGGCTCGTGTTCGCACGAACCATCGGGTTGAGGTTGCGCGCGAGGAACATATCCTTGTTGACCATTCGGATGTAATCGGCATGCACCGCGAGGGAGGCCGCCATCTCCCGAACGAAGCCGACCGTGAACTGGTGCGCGTAGGGCTGCCTCCGATTCGGCGAATCGAAGATGACGTCCCCGGCGCTCTTCAGCAGCGTCCCAGGTGGGAAAAGCTGGGTGAGGAGCGCGCGGTTGAGGAAGGGTCCATTGATCAGCAACGGGTCGGTCGGAAACTGTCCACGGCTCGGACCAGGGTCCGCGCTGTTGGCCGGGAAGTTGGCCACGGCCCACGACGTGAACTTCGGGAACTCTATCGTGTCGTCGATGGCGCCCAGGATGGTCCGGTTGTAGAAGATCCCGTAGCCGCCGCGCACCAACGACTTGGCGGCTTCGTCCAGCGCGTACGTGATCCCGATTCGGGGGCCGAAGTTGTTCTTGTCAACGGGAGACTTCTCACCCGGGCGAAACAACGGGTTGTCTTTTTCATCGAGCGGGATAATCTCGAGGTCGTAGCGAAGCCCGAGGCTCAGGGTCGTGCCCGGGCGCATCGTCCATTTGTCCTGGACGAACAGCTCCACCGTGTGGTCCTTGATGAACTCGTCGTACTCCCCCAGCCGGATGGTGAGCCGTTCAGGGTAGGTCCTCGGGTTGGCCGGGTCGAATGGCAGATCCGTGTTGAACCGGAACGTGCCGTTCTGATTGATCTGAGAAACACGCCGGAGCTCGGTGTAGCTGTAACGCCCCCCGAACTTGATGTCGTGATCCCCCTTCTTCCCAGGGAGAAACCACGAGAAATCGTCCTCGACCAGGTAGTTGGAATCCCAGGGCCCCTGCGCCTCGGTGCTGGCCTGGGTCAGGAAGCTCAGATAGTCGAGCTGCGGCGGACAGTCGGACTGCTTGGCGAGGTTTTCGAATCCCAGGGCGCGCGAGCATGTGTTGCCGTGCCACCAGTGCTCCCAGGTTCTCGCCACCCGCAACGTGTTGACACGCGTGTTGCTCAGCACGCTGGTGAGCGTGCCAACGGCGATCTGATCCAGATCGGTCTCGTCGGACGTCGATTCGAGCGTCTGCCGGCCTGTGCCGACAATGGGGAACTGTGGCGCGCTCTCGCGCAGCCAGCGAACTGCCCACGTGTGGCTCGCGTTGATCTGGTGGTCGAAGCGGACAATGCTGTTCCAGCTCGTGCGATCCTCGGCAATCGAGAAGTTGAGCGAGGGCCGTGTCGGAAAGATGCGCGTCCGGTTCGGGTTGTCCACCTGTCGCTCGAGACTGACGAAGAAGTGGGCTTTGTTCCTGACAATGGGGCCTCCGACCACGCCGCCCCACTCCCGTTTTTTGGAGGTGGGTTTGGCCAGGTTGTTCTCTCTGACGAAGAAGTCTTCGGCCGTCAGTCGGTTGGGGGTTGCGTACCCGAACACGACGCCCTTGAACTGGTTGGTCCCGGCTTTGGTGACGGCATTGACGACGGCGCCGCTCGCACGGCCATACTCCGCGTCATACATGCTGGTCATCACCTGGAACTCCTGGATCGCCTCGAGCGACAAGCGCAGTTGCGCGCCCGCGCTGGTGCCAAGGGCGTCGTCCGCGTTGTACCCCCCATCGACCGAGACGTTGTTGTTCTGACTCGTCTGGCCGGAGGCGATGATCGTGTCGTTGCCCATCTGGGTGGAGGCGGCGAACTGAATGCCCGGCAGCAGCGCGACCGTCGCAAAGTAGTTGCGGTTCATCGCCGGCAACTGGCTCAGCTCGGCGGTCCCGAGGTTGCCGCCCACGCGGACGCTCGTCGTGTCAACCAGCGGCGACTCGCCCGTGACGGTGACGGTCTCCTCGAGGCCCCCGACCGCGAGCGTCAAGTTGATTGTCAGAGTGATTCCCACCGGCAGGATCAAGCCGGCGCGCTCGACGCTTCGGAAGCCCTCCAGCTTTGCCGACAGCCGATAGCGCCCGGGCACGAGCTGCGGCACGAGGTAGCTTCCTTCCGGGCTGCTGAC
>JACQTH010000150.1 GCA_016210935.1 Acidobacteriota bacterium
CATGCATCGCGAGCACGCGTTGACGTCGATCATCGCGACACACAATCAACGCCTCGCGGCGACCTGCGATCGGGTGCTGAGATTGGAGAAGGGGAGGTTGATGCCGATTTGACCGGGGTTCTCGACGAAGGTTCTTGAACGATGGGTTCGACGAGCGTTCTTCACGAGGGTTCGGGCACGAACCTCTGGCACCGTTCGAACCTTCGTCAACGAACCTTCTTCGAACCTCCGTTGGAGAACCTTCGTTCGAACCTGCGTGAAGAACCTTCGTCAACACCTCTGTCTTGTGCCCTAAATCCGCAGCTCGTCCGCGATACTCCCGGCCCCTCGGCGCCGCGGAACTGGTTGCGGCACACCGAGTTAGGGAAGACGCCAATTGGTCCTCTCTCACCTTTGCCTTATAATGCCGATAGACTCTTTGCCCGCGATCTTGCCCAAGGTACAACCGGATGTTCGAACGGTATACGGAAAGAGCCCGGAGAGTTCTCTTCTTCGCGCGTTACGAGGCCAGCCAGCTCGGAAGCATTTCGATAGAGACTGAGCACCTGCTCCTGGGCCTGATCCGCGAGGGGAAAGGCCTGACGAGCCGCATTTTCGCGCGCTCGCACCTGTCCCTGGAAAACATCCGGAAGGAAATCGAAGGCCGGACGGTCTTTCGCGAGAAGGTCTCCACGTCGGTCGAAATCCCCTTCAGTGCGGAGACGAAGCGGGTGCTGCAGTACGCGGCCGAGGAAGCCGATCGGCTGCTGCACAACTACATCGGCACCGAGCACCTGCTGCTGGGCATCCTCCGGGAAGAGCGGTCGGTCGCCGCCTCCATTCTGATGGAAAAGGGGATGCGGCTGAACACGGTCCGCGAGGACATCGTCGCGCTCCTGAACGAGAAGACGTCGCTGACGCGGGCGGCCAAGGAAACGCCGCTGCTGGCGGAGTTCAGCCGCGATCTGACCGAGGCGGCGATGAAGAACCACCTCGATCCGCTGGTGGGTCGCGAGAAGGAGGTGGAGCGGGTCCAGCAGGTGCTCTGCCGGCGGACGAAGAACAACGCGGTGCTCATCGGCGAGCCCGGCGTCGGCAAGACGGCCATTGTCGAAGGGCTGGCGCAGAAAATCGTCTACGGGGACGTCCCGCATTTCCTCGCCGACAAGCGCCTCCTGGCGCTCGACATCTCGCTGATCGTCGCGGGGACGAAGTATCGCGGCCAGTTCGAGGAGCGGCTCAAGGCGATCATGAAGGAGCTCACCGAGAACTCCAACATCATCGTCTTCATCGACGAGCTCCACACCCTGGTCGGCGCCGGGTCGGCCGAGGGCTCGCTCGATGCCGCCAATATTTTGAAGCCGGCTCTGTCACGGGGAGAGATCCGGTGCATCGGCGCGACCACGCCTGCCGAATATCGCAAGTACATCGAGAAGGACCGGTCCCTCGAGCGGCGCTTCCAGGCGATCAAGGTCGATCCGCCGACCGAGCGCGAGACGATCGACGTGCTGCTCGGCATCAAGGATCGCTACGAGGGCTTCCATCACGTCGAGTACACGCGCGAGGCGCTGGAAGCCGCGGTCTACCAGTCGAGCCGCTATATCACCGACCGGTTCCTGCCGGACAAGGCGATCGATCTCGTGGACGAAGCGGGCGCCCGGGCCAAGCTGCGCGAGGCGGGCTACAGCGAGGAGTTCGGCGAGATCAACAAGAGCATCCGGGTCGCCGTCGAGCAGATGGAAAGCGCCGTCTCGCAGCGCGACTACGAGAAGGCGCAGTTCTACAAGGATCAGGAGGCCACGGCCCGCGAGAACCTGCAGTTCGTTCGCGAGCGGTTCGACGTGAAGACGAGCGGCCGGCGCATCATGGTCGGCAAGCAGGAGATCGACGAAGTCGTGTCGAAGTGGACGGGTGTTCCACTCTCGTCGATCAACCAGGACGAGAGCGAAAAGCTGCTCCACCTGGAAGATCACCTGCACAAGCGCGTCATCAGCCAGGAGAAGGCGATTTCGGCGCTTTCACGGGCCATTCGCCGATCACGGGCCGGACTCAAGAACCCGAACCGGCCGGTCGGGAGCTTCGTGTTTCTCGGTCCGACCGGCGTGGGCAAGACCGAGCTGGCGCGGGCGCTCGCGCACTTCCTGTTCGGCAGCGACAACGCGTTGATCCGGTTCGACATGTCCGAGTACATGGAGAAGCACTCGGTGTCGAAACTGATCGGGTCGCCGCCCGGATACGTGGGACACGAAGAAGGGGGGCAGCTGACCGAGAAGGTGAAGCGAAACCCCTACTCGGTGATTCTGCTCGACGAGGTCGAGAAAGCGCATCCGGATATCTTCAACATTCTGTTGCAGGTCTTCGAGGACGGGCATTTGACCGACGGTCTGGGGAATCGCGTCAACTTCAAGAACGCGATCATCATCATGACCTCGAACATCGGGGCCCGATTCATCCATAAGAAGGCCTCGCTGGGCTTCCAGGCCAGCGAGTCGGATCTGACGAAGAGCGTCAACGAGATGGTTCTCTCGGAAGTGAAGCGGACCTTCAATCCCGAGTTCATCAACCGGATCGACGAGATCATCGTCTTTGACGCGCTCAACGACGAAGATCTTCGCCGGATTCTCGTGCTGCTCGTCGAGCAGCTGAATCGCAATCTGGTCGACCGGCAGATAAAAGTGGTCCCGTCGCCGGACGTGGTCGACTGGATTATCAACATCACCCGCAAGGACCGCTCGTACGGGGCCCGCCCGCTTCGCCGCGCCATCCAGCGCTACATCGAGGACCCGCTCTCGGAAGAGCTCATCAAAGGGGCCCTGGGAACGGGGGAAATCGAGGTGTACCTGGACGGCGGGGCACTCGCCTACCGCCCGCTGGGCGCGTCCATGGCCGGCCGCCGGCTGGCCTGAGACGTCTAAAAGCTTGTAGAATAAACTTTTCGGGCTACAGGCTCCGGGCTGCAGGCTCCGGCCGGTTCGGGTGACCTGAAGCCCGAAGCCTGAAGTCCGAAGCCTGTTTCCCATGCGAAAGCTTTCGCTCATCGCTCTCGGCTGCGTCCTGGTGGGGACGCCGCTCGGCGCGCAGACGCCCGTTCCGGCCGCCCCGACGGGCATCAGTCAGGTTGGCGACTGTCCGCCAGTCCAAGTCACCCGGCCGGCCACCCTGCCGTCCGCGAATTCACCTCCGCTGGTCCGGTACATCCAGCTCTGTTTCCCGACCCAGGGAAATGTGTCGGTCATCGAGTCACAGACGTACCTCTATTACCTGCAGACGCAAACCAGCCTGCCGTCTCAGGGCAAGTGGGCGCCCTACAACGAGCAGACGGTGCTCGAGGACTTCAAGCGCTTGTGGGCAACGAATTTCCTCGACGACTTGAAGATCGACGTGAGGGACGTGCCGTTCGACAACGGCGTCGTCGGCAAGCACATCACCTTCATCATGGAAGAGCGCCAGCGCGTCAAGATCGTCGACTACGACGGGTCGAAGCAGCTCGATCTGTCGAAGATCGACGAGAAGCTGAAGGAAGCCAACGCGATTATCCGGCTCGACTCGTTCATCGATCCTGGCCTGGTGAGCCGGGCGAAAGGCGTTCTGCTCGCGCTGCTGGCGGAAAAGGGGTATCAGTTTGCGTCGGTCACGCCGGACATCAAGCCGATGCCGGGCGGCCCGAAGCTGGTGCACCTGACATTCCAGATCAGCGACGGCCCGAAGGTGAAGATCGAGGATATCGAGTTCGTGGGGAATCGGGCCATCAGCGATCGGGCGCTCGCGCGTCAGATGAAAGAAAACAAGGAACGGTGGTTCCTGTCCTTCATTACCGGGCGCGGCACCTACCAGGAAGCGAAGTTCGAAGAGGACGCCGACAAGATCATCGAGCATTACCGCAACAAGGGCTACGTCACGGCGCGCGTGGGGCAACCGGAGCTGAAGTACCTGTATGACTCGGCTGATGCCCAGACGCGGTGGGTGCAGCTGCGGGTTCCGATCGAGGAGGGCAACCGGTACCGGATCGGCGACATCAAATTCGATGGCAACACCATCGTGAAGACCGAGGCCCTGACCGAGGTCTTCAAGCTGCAACAGGGCGACTGGTACAACGAGAAGAAAATCAGGAAGGGCTTCGAGAAAGCCAGGGAGCTGTACGGCTCCGTCGGGTACTTCGAGTTCACCGGCTATCCCGATCTCCGGCCGCGCGATTCACCGGCAGCCAACGCGGCGCCGAACGGCAGCCAGCCCGAAGAAAACGAAAGTGCTGCTGAAACGCCGCAGGATGGCGCAGCTCAGGCGACCGCAACCGAAGCGTCCTCCACGAACGCAGCCGCGCAGAAGCCCGAGCCTCCGCGCGCGGGCGGGAGGGGACGCGCTCCGCTGGTCGACATCACGATGCGGCTTCAAGAAGGGCAGCAGTACTTCGTCAACCGGATCACGTTTGTCGGCAACACCACCACACGCGACAACGTCATCCGGCGCGAGCTGCGCCTGGTCGAGAACGGCGTGTTCAATACCGAGGCGCTCAAGTTCAGCGTCCGCCGGCTGAATCAGCTCGGGTACTTCAAGCCGCTGGAAGGCAAAGACGACGTTCAGGTGGAAAAGGCCCCCAACAGCACGAACCAGGTCGACGTCACACTGAAGCTCTCCGAGCAGAACCGGAATCAATTGACCTTCGGCGCCGGCGTGTCGCAGTTCGAGGGCTTCTTCGGCCAGCTCGCGTTCCAGACCACGAACTTCATGGGCCGGGGCGAGACGTTCAATATCTCGATGCAGGCGGGCTCGCGCGCGCACAACTACCAGGTCTCCTTCACCGAGCCGTTCCTCTTCGATCGACCCATCACGGGGGGCATCGACGTCTTCAAGCGCGATATCCGCTACATCGGGCAGTTCACGCAGAAGTCGACCGGGGGCAACCTGGTCTTCGGGTTCCCGGTGGCGGACTTCAGCCGCATGTTCATGAACTACAGCTACGAGCGGGTCAAGGTCACCGAGATTAACGAGGCGTTCTGCGACCCGCTGCTGCTCGCGCGCAACCCGTTCCTGCGCGACTCGCTGCTGCTGGGTGGCAACACGTGCGAAAACGCGGGGTCGCGCACGACGACGGAAATCGATCCGTTCACCGGCCTGCCCATTAGTGTCAGCACCGTCAGCGGCCAGGGGATCCGCACCATCAGCAAGATCGTTCCAAGCTTCATCCACAACACGATCGACCAGCCCATTTTCCCGACGACGGGACGCCGCTACACGCTGTCGATGGATCTGGCGGGCCCGGGCGGGAACACCTATTTCATCAGGCCGCGGGTGGAGGGCGTCTGGATCTTCCAGCACACGCGTCGCACGTCACTGGCGCTGCGCAGTGAGGTCCAGTACATCCGCCCGATGGGCAGCACGAAGGAGCTGCCGATCTTCGAGAAGATTTTCCAGGGCGGCGAATACAGCGTCCGCGGGTACGACATCCGGAGCATCGGGCCGCGTGATCCGGCCACGGGGCTCGTGCTGGGCGGGGACAAGAGCCTGCTGTTCAACGTCGAGTACCTGATCACGATCGCCGGGCCGGTGCGGCTGGTGGCGTTCTACGACGCGGGTCAGGTCCGCGATCGGGGCGAGCGGTTTGGCTGGAAGGAGCGCATCGACCGGCAGGTGCAGACGAACCCGCTGATTCCGTTGATCGGGCTCGAGAGCTTCACGCTGCTGGATCCGGCGACGTTCCGGACCGACACCGAAATCAACAGCGCCTTCAAGACCTCGACCGGCCTCGAACTGCGGTTCTTCATGCCGGTGCTGAACGTGCCGTTCCGGCTGATCTTCGCGTATAACCCGCAGCGCGAGGGCGTGCTGGACAACAACCTGCTGCCGGCCAAGAAGTTGACGTTCCGCTTCGCGGTAGGATCAACATTCTAACGATGGCACTGGGCGATTGGGCGATTGGGCGATGTATTGAGGGATTGAGACCCAAATCAGCCAACAAATCGCCCAATCGCTCAATCGCCAGATCGCCAACTTCTTTTCTTGAGGAGTGCAGATGAAACGACTCGTTCTTCCGGCGGCCTTTGCGTTCGCGTTCGTGGGTATGTCCGCGTTTGCCCAGACTCCACCACCAGCGCAGCCTCCGGTGACGCCACCGGCACAGCCGGCGCCGCAGCCGCCCGCGAAGCCCACCGTGCCGGTTCCGACCCCGCCGCCGCAGCCGCTGGCGCCGTTCCCCGAAGGCGCGAAGATCGCGTACGTCGACGTCCAGCGAATTGCGTCGGAATCGGTCGAGGGAAAGGCCGCCACGACCAAGCTCGAGGCCCTGCGCACCAAGAAGACCAACGAGCTGAACGACAAGAACAAGGCGCTCCAGGCCAACCAGCAGAAGCTCCAGACGCAGAGCAGCGTCCTGAGCCCGGAAGCGTCCGGGCAGCTGCAAAAGGAAATCGAGAAGCAGCAGGTCGAGATCCAGCGCTTCACGCAGGACGCGCAGGCGGAAGTGCAGGAGCTCCAGCAGGACCTTATGCTGGAGTTCCAGAAAAAGCTGTTCCCCGTCCTGGGACAGGTGGCGGCGGAGAAGAGCCTTCACGTCCTGCTGAGCGCCGGCGACGCGGGGATCCTGTGGGCGGCGCCCGGGCTCGACATCACCGAGGACGTCGTCAAGCGCTTCGACGCCAGCGCCGGCAAGCCCGCGCCCAAACAGCCGTAGGGTAGACTTAGACGCGGGTTCTTCACGACGGTTCGGACGAGGGTTCGGACGAAGGTTCGTTGACGGGGGTTCGGACGAAGGTTCGTTGACGACGGTTCAGACGAAGGTTCGTTGACGGGGGTTCGAACGAAGGTTCGTTACGAAGGTTCGGGGTAATGGGAACCATCGTTAGCGCACCCTTGTCGAACCTTCGTTGACGAACCCACGTCTGAACCTTCGTTTAGAACCTTCGGCAACGAACCACCGTTCGAACCTTCGTCGACGAACCATCGTTTGAACCTTTGGGACGAACCCTCGTTCCCATGCTCATCGACATTCCGTCGTTCGTCGACCGGCTGTGCTACCGGTATCCGTCCTTCCTTGTCGATTCCGTCATCGAACACGATCCCGGCCGGCGTCTCGTGGCGGTCAAGAACGTGACCGTCAACGAGGAATTCTTTCAGGGACACTTCCCGGGCAGCCCGTTGATGCCGGGCGTGCTGATGATCGAGTCGCTCGCGCAGGCGGCGTCGCTGCTGGTGCTGTACCGGGAGGGGCGCGCGAACGCGTCGGCGGTGCTGCGCGGGGTGAACGACGCGAAGTTCAGGCGACAGGTCGTGCCCGGCGATCGGGTTCGTCTGGAGGTCACGCGCGGCGCGGAGCGCGGAAGGGTGGTCCGTGTCCACGGGCTCGCGTACGTCGAAGATCAAGTCGTCGCCGAAGCGGAGCTTGTTCTCGCGGTTGTGCCGGACCCGGCGCAGATCGACCCATCCGCAGCGGTCGACTCGGGCGCCGAGCTCGGCGAGGGCGTGGTGATCGAGTCGCAGGCGGTCGTGGGGGCGCGGGTGACGCTCGGTCGCGGGTGCCGCGTGGGCGCTCACGCGGTCATCGACGGCTGGACGGAAATCGGGGAGGGCACGGAGATTTTCCCCTTTGCCTCGATCGGGCTGATCCCGCAGGACCTCAAGTTCAAGGGCGAGCACACGCGGCTCGTCATCGGCCGTCGGAACATCTTTCGCGAATTCGTCACGATCCATCGCGGCACCGCCGGCGGCGGCGGCCTGACATGGATCGGGGACCACAACGTCTTCATGGCGTACACGCACGTGGCGCACGATTGTCGCGTCGGCAACCACACGATTCTCGCCAACGGCGCGACGCTGGGGGGGCACGTGCTGGTGGAAGATTGGGCCTTTATCGGGGCGCTCTCGGGCGTGCATCAATTCTGCCGTGTCGGCCAGCACGCCTTCATTGGCGGCGGCTCCGTCGTCACCAAGGATGCGCTGCCGTTCGGCCGGACCGTGGGCAATCGCGCCCATATCTATGGCCTGAATACCATCGGGCTGATGCGCCGCGGCTTCGCGCCGGAGGTCCTCGCCAGGTTGAAGCGGACGTACCGGTATTTGCTGCAATCGAAGCTGAATACGACCCACGCCCTCGGGCGGATCGAGTCCGACTCGACGCTCGACTGTCCGGAGGTCAGGTACCTCGTCGAGTTCATTCGCTCGTCGCCCCGCGGGGTCATTCTCCGTCGCGCCGCACGCCGCGCGGAGGAGATGGTGGTAGATGAATAACCTCACGGGGTTCGGGGTTCGGGATTCGGGGTTCGTGTGTTTGGAGTCGGGCCACGAGTGACTTTCGAATCCCAAATCCCGAATCCCGAATTCCGGCAGATGCCGCGCATCGGCCTCATCGCCGGCAATGGCCGCTTCCCGTTCCTCGTCCTCGAAGCGGCGCACAGCCTCGGTCACGCCGTCACCGTCGTCGCCATCAAGGAGGAGGCCGATGCAGCGCTCGAACAGGCGGCGCGCGACAGCGGTGCCGCGCTGCACTGGGTCTCGCTCGGGCAGCTTGGAAAATGCATCGAGGTGCTGAAAAAGGCGGGCGCGACGCAGGCCGTCATGGCCGGACAGGTCAAGCACGCGAAAATCTTTGCCGGAATTGTCCCTGACCTGACGCTGCTCTCGGTCCTGACGAAGCTGAAGGCGAAAACGACGGACGCGTTGATCGCGGCGGCGGCAGACGTCCTGCGTCAGCGGGGAATCGAGCTCCTGGACTCCACGACTTTTCTCCGGCCGCTTCTGGCGACCGCCGGCGTCATGACCGCCCGAGAACCCAGTGAGAGCGAATGGGCCGATCTCCGTTTCGGGTACCGCATGGCCGATCAGATTGCGGGGCTTGATATCGGACAGACCATCGTGGTGAAAGATCTGGCGGTAGTGGCCGTGGAGGCGATGGAAGGCACCGACGACGTGATCGCGCGCGCCGGGCGGTTGGCCGGCCCGGGCACCAGCGTCATCAAGGTGGCGAAGCCCAACCAGGACATGCGCTTCGACGTACCTGTCGTGGGTCCGCCTACCATTCGAGCGATGCAGCAGGCAGGAGCGACGACGCTTTCCGTCGACGCGGGGAAGACACTGATGTTCGAGCGCGGCGAGCTCGTCACGCTGGCCGACGCGGGGGGCCTCGCCATCGTCGGGAGGGCGGCGTGACCGACGCACGCCTGCGGGTGGCGGTCATCGGGGTAGGGCACCTGGGCCGGCATCACGCGCGCATCCTGTCGCAGCTTCCGGGGGTCGATCTCGTCGGAGTCGTGGATGCGAACCGGCAGCGTGCCGACGAAACCGCCGCCGGGGTCGGGACGCAGAGCTTCTCCGATGTGTCCGCCGTGATCGATCGCGTCGACGCGGTATCGATTGCCGTTCCGACCGAGGCGCACGCGGGGGTGGCGATGCCGTTTCTCGATCGCGCCATTCCCGTTCTGATCGAGAAGCCGCTCGCACGGACCGTCGCCGAGGCCGACACGATACTGCGTGCAGCTTCAAGATCGGGCGCGCGTGTTGCCGTGGGGCATACGGAACGCTACAACCCGGCGGTCGCGGCAGCGAAACCGATCATTACCCGGCCGCGCTTCATCGAGGTCCACCGCCTCGGCGTATTTCCCGACCGAAGTCTGGACATCGATGTCGTCTTTGATTTGATGATTCACGATCTCGATATCGTGGCATCGCTGGTCGGCTCCGAGGTGACACACATCGACGCGGTGGGCATTCCTGTGCTGACGCACAACGTCGATATCGCGAACGTTCGGCTGCGATTTCGGTCAGGGTGCATCGCGAATGTGACCGCGAGCCGGATCTCACGCGACCGGGTCCGCAAGATCCGGCTGTTCCAGCCCGAAACCTATGTGTCGATCGACTACGGGCTGCAGGAGCTCGAGGTCTGGCGGCTCGTCCGCACACCGAATCAGCGGCCGTCCATCGAAGGTGGAAGAATCGACGTCACCCGGGACGAACCGCTGAAGCGGGAGCTCGAAGATTTCGTCCGATCGGTTCGGACCGGAACGCCGCCGGAAGTCACCGGTGAGGACGGCCGGCGGGCCGTGGCGCTTGCCGAGCAGATCACCGCCAGCATGGCGGCTGGGGTCGTCTGAAGGGGTCCAGACTTACACGCGGCGACTCAACACTCTTAGCCGGGCTGTGAAGCGGGTCTGACCCCGAATTTTGGAGTGGCGTAATGGTGAGCGTCCGGAACATGTTCGGTGAGTTGTCAGCGAAGCTGGTCGCCGGGGAGCCGCTGTCGGCCACTGAACGCCGAATGATTGCGGACACCGGCGATCTGCTGACGGTCGGCATGCTGGCA
>JACQTH010000151.1 GCA_016210935.1 Acidobacteriota bacterium
CGCTGATCGTTAGGGTGCCTGAAGTGCCCAGAGTGCCTGGAGTGCCTCAAGTGGCCGGGGTGCCTAGGGTGCAACTGGAGAGCGCGCAGCGTGGCGGGAGTGCGTGGGCGCCCTTACGCACTCTTGGCACCGCAGGCACTTTAGGCACCCCAGGCACTCTATCCTCCCTTCGTCAGATCAATCATGTGGTCGGCACCGACATAGATGACGGTCCGATCCTCGACTTCGTCGAGCCTCGAGATGATCTGACTGATTCGGAGAAGCGCCGTCTGAACCTGTTCCAGCTCGCGCCTCACCGTGGGCGGAATCTCGTTGCGGAACAGCACCAAATCGAGCGTGCCCAGGGCGGCGGTGAGGGGATTGTTGATCTCGTGACAGATGGCCGTGGCCAGTTGACCGATGGCCAGCAGGCGCTGCTTGCGCACTTCGTCGGAGCCGGCGTCGCGCGCGTCCAACCGCCGCCGGATGCGCGCGATCAGCTCGCGCGAGGTCACCGGCTTGACCAGATAGTCGTCCGCGCCGCCATTCAGCCCTTCCAGCTTCGACGGAATGTCGTCGAGACCCGTCAGGAGAATGATCACCAGGTTTTGCGTCGACGGATCCGCCCGCAGCTGCCGGCAGACCTCGAATCCATCCATGCCGGGCAGCAACACGTCGAGCACCACCGCATCGAAGTCGTGATCGCGGACCACTTTCAGGGCGGACGGACCGTCCGAGGCGCGATGCACCTCGAATCCGTTCAGCTGCAGCAGCTCGGTGACGATATTCCCGTTCTCTTCGTCGTCTTCGACGAGCAGCAGGCGATGGCGATGCTGGGGCGAAGGGCGCGGCCCGCGCTCGTCGGCCGGGGTGAGCAACGTCTGACCGGGCAGACGGAGACCTTCCATGCAGTCGGGTTATCGGCTCGTGCAATTCCGTGCTGCAGCGACCGCCGTAGTTCTCGCGTCGGCGATGCAGTCGGGGATCCCGACCCCGCGAAAGCCGCTGCCGGTCACGAAAAGCCCTGGAAAACGGCCGATTTTCGTCTCAATCATGCGCACCCGGTCGAGGTGCCCGACGTCGTGCTGGGCGCTGGCCCGTTCCCAGCGGTAGACGCGCGTGAAGGCGGGTCGTTCACGGATCTGCATGAAATGGCCCAGCTCCCGGTGCGCAATTTCACACAGTTCGTCATCGGACTTTCTCAGGATTTCGGTGTCACGGGCGCTGCCGACGAACACGCGCAGCAGCGCCATCTCGGACGGCGCGCGTCCGGGCCATTTGGACGACACCCACGAGGCGGCCAGGATGTGGCGGCGTTCCGCTCGAGGCACCAGGAACCCGACTCCTGTCATCGCCCGGCCCACCGCGTTCGCCGCGTAGGACAAGGTGACGGACGCGGTGGACACGTACGGAATCGAGCGGCAGTGATCGGCGAGATGCGGATCGAGTTCCTGCAGGAGCGTGCCTGTGATATACGCGGGCGTCGCGACAATCACCGCGTCGGCGACGATCGGTTCGCCGCGATCGGGATGGACGACGTACTGACCGGCCGTGGCAGCGAGCGTGATGCGTTTGATCCCGACCCCTGTTGTCATCGCGTCCGCCGGCAGCGCCCGCGCCAACGCCGCCACCAAATCACCCAGGCCGCGCGCCAGCGTGAGAAACGCGCCATCTGCCGAGTGCGGCAGAGTTGTGTGACGAAACGCCCGCAGCACGCTGCCATATTGGCGCTCGGCTTCAGGCAGCCCTGGAAACAGCGACTGCATGGAGAGCCGGTCGACGTCGCCCGCATGAATGCCGGCCAGGAGCGGCTCGGCGACGTACTCCACGACCTCGTCGCCGAATCGGCGTCTCATGAAATTCCCGACCGATTCGTCCTCTGTCGTCGCCTTCGGGGGAATCGACGGTTCCGCAGCGAGTCGTGCTTTTCCGGCGGCCGAGAGATATCCGCACTCCGCAATCGCCGCCGGCGTTAACGGAATCGCCAGAAAGGCTTCATCGGGGATGCGGTGAAGCAGGCCGTCACGGACGATGTAAGCCGTGCGCGGGGGAAGCGTGGGCAGGAGAGAGTCGCCGAGCCCCAGCTCGCGGCACAGCTCGACGCCGGCCGGCTTCTGCACCAGAAGCGCATCGGGCCCCGCTTCGATGACGAATCCGTTCGTGTGCTCGGTGAGGATCAGGCCGCCCAGCCGCTGAGACTGCTCGAACAGGTGGAACGTGAGGCCTTGACGGTGGAGCTCGTAGGCGGCGGCCAGACCGGAGATGCCGCCGCCAATGATGGCAATCATAGTTTTACGTTTCTCCGGTGCACGTGTCTCGCCAGCTCCTGGACATGCTCGAGCGGCGTCGTGGGCAGGATGCCATGACCGAGATTGAAGATGTGCCCTGGTCTGCCTCCCGCCTGGTCGAGAACGCGGTCGGCCCCTGCCAGCAGGCGATCCATGGGACCAAGCAGGAGGCCCGGATCGAGGTTGCCCTGGATGGCGCGATCGTATCCGATGCGACGCCAGGCCTCGTCGAGCGAAATCCGCCAGTCGGCGCCGACGACATCGCCGCCGGCCTCCCGCATATCGGACAGCAGCGTCGTCGTTCCGGTCCCGAAATGAATCGCCGGGACGCCCGTGTCTTTCAATCCTTCAAAGATGATGCGCGTGTAGGGGAGCGCGAACTCACGATAGTCCTCTTGGCTCAACACCCCGACCCACGAATCAAACAGCTGCACCGCCTGGACGCCCGCCTCGATCTGCGCGCGCAGATGCGCCAGGACGCTGGTCGCCAGCCGCTCCATCAATTTCGCCAACGCGCGCGGCTCGCGATACATGAACGCCTTGGTCCACGCGAACGGCGTCGAATGACCGCCCTCGATCGCATACGAGGCCAGCGTGAACGGCGCGCCACCAAAGCCGATCAGCGGGATGGCGCCG
>JACQTH010000152.1 GCA_016210935.1 Acidobacteriota bacterium
CGAACTGGTTCTGCTTCAGCTTGGGCTTCGCCTGATCGGCCGGCGCAAAGAAGTTCCGCGCCTCCAGCGCGTCGTCGCGGTTGAACTCCCAGGCGCTCCCGTGGAACGCGTTGCTGCCGCTCTTGGTCACCACGTTGACCACCGAGCCGGTGTTGCGGCCGTACTCTGCCGCATAGGAGTGCGTGAGGATCTTGAATTCCTGGATCGCGTCGGGCGGCGGACGCAGCACGAAGCCGGTGTTGAACGTGTCGTTGTTGCTGGCGCCGTCGAGCAGGAAGTTGTTCGACTGGTTGCGCATGCCGTTGACGCTGAAGCCCGAGGTGACGGCCCCGAAGCCGCCGGGCGTGGCCTCGCCGGCCGCGCCGCCGAGGGCGCCCGGCGGCGCGACGACGCCCGGCAGGAGCGTCCCGAGCTGCGTGAAGTTGCGGCCGTTCAGCGGGAGCTCCACGACCTTCCTCTCGTCCACCACGATCCCCAGCGTGGCATTGGAGGTCTCGACGAGGGGCGCGTCGGCGGTCACGCTGATGGTTTCCTCGAGCCCGCCGAGGGCGAGCCGGATGTCCACGCGCGAAGTGCTTTCGACGGTTACCGTGACACCCTCGCGGAGGAACGTCTTGAAGCCGGCGAGCGTGCCTTTCACCTGGTACACGCCAGGCTGCAGCAGCGGCACCGAGTAGCGGCCGTCGGCGGCGGTGACCGCGATGCGCACCTGGTTCGTGGCGGTGCTGGTCACTTCAATCGTGACGCCCGGCATCACCGCCCCGGACTCGTCGGTGACGACTCCGCCGATGGATCCTGTAGCCTGCGCGTGAACGGTCGCGGCGGTCGCCCAAGCGTACGCGGCGACGCAGGCAAGCGTGATGAATGACGATATTCGCATTGTCTGCCCCTGGCCTCTGTCTTCGTGATATCCCCTGTTTAGGCCCCTTACCGAGACGACGTGACCGCTGATGGCGGGTTCAGCCAGCGCGGCTGAACGAAGGCGCCGTTGCCGGCCGAATCCCACGCGGCAAACCGCACCCACACCTTCCCCGTCGCGTCGAACGGAATCGAGAACTTCTTGCTGCTATGCGGTGGCACATCGGTGGCACGAATAACCTGCCGGTTGACCTTCTTGCCATCACCCCACACGACCTCCACGAATTCAAGCGGGAACGTCCACTCGAGATCTGCCGAGATCGTGCGCCTGTTGCCGGTGCCTTCGACGTCATAGCTCCGGATGAGCACCTCACCGGTCGTCACGAAGAAGTCGCCGTTCCGCAGCGATCGCAGGATCGGGCTCCAGTCCTCGGTCGGGCCTGGCAGGCGATCGAGCTTGACGTAGTTGACCGGATGACCCGGGTAAATGTCGTCTTCCGGTCCCTTCCGATACGTATCAACGTCGGCAATCAGATACTTGGGCCTGAGCCCCGAGCTGGCGTAGAGATTGTTCATCGTATCGACAGCATCGAAGCAGCGCCACTCGCACATGCGCGGATCGGAAAGGTTATCGCCCATGCCGGGCTTGAAGGCGATCCCCAGATACCGATCGTTCTTCACCCAGGGCTTGTCGACGATCGCGTCCGGATAACCCGTTGTGCCCTTCGTACGCGGGTGCGAATGGAACCAATAGCCGTTCTCCGCGTCAAGCAGCTGCTGAACGTCGGCGGTGCTTCCGGTGTGGTACACCGTTCCAAAGCCTGGCAGATTCTCGGTAAACGGCTGCCCCGCATTGCGCACCTTCGTCCAGTACACGGTTTTCGGAAACATCGTGTTGTAGTGGCCGCCAAAATATGCGGTCGGCTCTTCCCACGGCGTCACGAGGAAGTCTTTGTCCGATGCTTTCTGGGAGGCCAGCCCGTAGTCTCGCTGGTCCTCGTACCGGCCCACGCCCGGATCGTTCGGGCGCATGTCGCCGTGAAAGTCGCTGAGACCGACGATGTTGATTCCTACGGATCGCATGACCATGAGGTCCTGGAACGTATTGTCGAGCGATCCCGACGCGCGCTGTCGCTCGGTGAACCGAAGATGGAAATGGTTCACGAACGTCTTGTACCCGGAGAGCGGCTTGAAATGGTCGCCATGGGTGAAGGCCATGACCGCTTGACGCGTCGGCTCGCCGGCATCGGGGCTCGCCAGGAAATACACCGCCATCCGCTGCCAGGTTCCAGGGGGCGCGTTGTGCAGCGCGAAGTTTTCGATGTACTGCTGCACCTCTTCACCTTCCGCCTGGCGAACGCCGATCCCATAGCTGGTGTTGCTGTCCTTCCGGTACCACACGTAGCCGAGATTCGTATCAACCTCGCGAGTGAAGAAGAACACATGGGGCGGCGTAAAGGTCGCCAGCGACCCGCCCGTGCCCTCCGCGACGAGCACCCGGTTTTTCGCTTTGACGTTGACACGCGTGTCGTTCTTGACGCCGCCAAACTCATACTGCTGGAGGTCGCCGCCCGTATCGCGCCATGTGACACGCGGCATCAGGTTCGTCGACAAGCCCCTCAAGCCGGCCTCGTACTTGTAGGCAACCGATGGCTCGTCCGTTTTCGCGATCGCCTCCATGCGGAACATGTTCGTGCCGCGATAGGCAGTGAACCGCAGGCTGCCGGCGAAGATCCCCAGCGAGAGGCCAGAGAACTCCACCTCGAGGCGCCCGCCATCGGTCTTCACGCTGCACGATGACGCTTTGAACGATGAGTCGGCACGGCGGATTTCTTCCGGACGGCGCGGCAGGCCGTACACCCGTCCGGGAGGTCCCGGCGGTACCGATCCCCTCCTCGCCGCCGGCTCACTCTGCGCTGGAGGCCCTGCTTGCCCGCGCCCCGGACCCTGTCCTCGCGCCGCACCCTGGCCCTGGCCTCTGCCTGCTGGTGGCTCGGCCACGCCAGGAATCACGAAGGGCGCGTCCCAGAACGCGTACCACTTGTTCTTCTCGATGACCTCCGGAGTGATATCCACGCCGAGGTTTATGAGTGGCTGCCCCTGCTGCGTCGTCATGCGCCGCACGCCGGACTTCACGTAAAACTCGGGTACGAGGTTCTGCCCCAGGGTCGACCA
>JACQTH010000041.1 GCA_016210935.1 Acidobacteriota bacterium
ATCGACGCGCTGCGGGAGATCAGCCGGTCGGGACGACGCATCATCGCCCAGCTCGAAACGCGGGAACGGGAGCGCACCGGCATCAGCTCGCTGAAGGTTCGCTACAACCGCGTGTTCGGGTATTACATCGAGGTCTCGAAAGCGAATCTGCACGCGGTGCCGAAGGACTATCACCGCAAGCAGACGATCGCCGGCGGCGAGCGGTTCATCACGGCGGACCTGAAAGCGTACGAGGAAAAGGTCCTGGGCGCCGACGAACGCATCCTCGAGCGGGAGCTCGAGCTGTTCGAGGCCCTCCGCCGCGCCGTTGCCGGCGAGGCGCCGGCGCTCCAGGAAACCGCGCGCGCGATCGCGACGCTCGACGCGCTTGCCGGTTTCGCCGAAGTGGCGGCGCTCGCGAACTACTGCAAGCCGGTCGTCCACGACGGCGACGAGATGCTCGTCATCGAGGGCCGCCACCCGGTCGTCGAGCGACTGACCGAGCATCCCTTCGTCCCGAACGACATCGATCTCGACGGATCCACACGGCAGCTGATGGTCCTGACCGGCCCCAACATGGGCGGCAAGTCCACCTACCTCCGCCAGTGCGCCCTCATCTGCCTGATGGCGCAGGCCGGAAGCTACGTGCCGGCGCGCGAGGCGCGCGTGCCCATCGTCGACCGGATCTTCGCGCGTGTCGGAGCGTCCGACAACATCGCTCGAGGACAGTCGACCTTCATGGTCGAGATGCAGGAAACCGCCAACATCCTGCACTCGGCCTCGTCGCGCAGCCTGGTCATCCTCGACGAGATTGGCCGCGGCACCGCCACGTTCGACGGGCTGAGCCTGGCGTGGGCGGTGGCCGAACGGCTGGCAACCGGACCCGCGCGCCCGAAGACGGTCTTCGCGACGCATTATCACGAGCTGACCGATCTGGCCGACACGATGCCCGGCGTCCTGAACTGCCACGTGTCGGCCCGGGAATGGCACGACGACATCGTCTTTCTGCGGAAGGTTGTTCCCGGCCGATCCGATCGGAGTTACGGCATCCAGGTGGCGCGCCTGGCGGGCATGCCGCCGGCCGTGATCAATCGGGCGCGGGAGATCCTCACCGCGCTCGAAGAAGACGCTCTGGCCCGCGGCGGCCGGCCGTCGGTTTCGTCAGGGAGTGGATCGCCGGAGCGGCAGCTCGGACTCTTCGGTGCACGTGCGGAGGAGCACGCCGTCGTGCGCCGGCTCCGTGGGCTGGACCTCGATCGCATGACGCCACTGGAGGCGCTCACGATGCTGCTGGAGATGAAAAAGGAGATCGAATGATGCGCGGGCGCGTGGCGGTGGCGCTGCTGCTGCTGCCCACGACACTCGCCTGTCGGCTGGCGCCAGACGCGCCGCCGGGCGTCATGGTCGTCGGCATGCAGTCGTACCCCAACAACCTCGATCCGCGAATCGGGACGGATGAGGCCTCGCAGAAGATCCATCAGCTGCTTTACAACTATCTTCTGCGCGTCGACGATCGCCTCCGCATCGTCCCCGGTCTCGCGAGTTCATGGGAGAACCCCGATCCGCTCACCTACATCGTCCGCCTCCGTCCGGATGTGCGCTTCCACGACGGCCGCCTCTTCACCGCCGCCGACGTCGTGTTCACGTTTTCGAGCTTCCTGGATCCGAGCTTCGTCTCGGCCCGCAAAGGCGCGTATCGGCTGCTCGAGTCGGTCAGGGCGCTCGATCCGCAGACCGTCGAATTCAGGGTGAAGGAGCCGTTCGGATCTTTTCCGGTCAATCTCGTGATGTCGATCGTCCCTGCGCCGAAACACGGCGCGGCGAAGGAAGACCTCGCCCGGCATCCCATCGGGACGGGGCCGTATTCATTCGTGCGCGCCGCCACCGACGACCGGGTCGTCCTGACGGCGTTTCCCGATTACCACGAAGGACCGGCCGGCAATCCCGGCCTCGTGATCCGGACAATCCCGGACGACACCATGCGCGGTCTCGAGCTCAGAAAAGGCACGGTGGACATCATCGTCAACGACCTCTCGCCGGATGTCGTTCACCAACTCAGCGGAGATGAGGCGCTGCAGGTTGTCGAATCGCCCGGCACCGACTATGCGTATGTCGGATTGAACCTGCGCGACCCGATTCTCAAGGATCTCCGTATTCGTCGGGCCCTGACGATGGCGATCGATCGCGGGGCCATCGTCGAGCATCTGCGGCGCGGGCAGGCGGAAGTGGCGGCCGGTATTCTGGCGCCGGCGTCGTGGGCCTACGCGCCGGATCTCCCCGAATACCCGTTCGACCCGGCCGCCGCGCGTCGCCTGCTGGACGAGGCGGGGTACCCGGACCCGGACGGCGATGGCCCGCGGCCGCGCCTCAACCTGTCGCTCAAGGTCTCGTCAGCGGAGTTCTATCGTCTACAGGCTGCTGTGATTCAGCAGGATCTCCGGCGCGTGGGTGTGGAGGTCGATATCAGGTCGTACGAGTTCGCCACATTGTACGCTGATGTCCTGAGCGGAAACTTTCAGATGTACACGCTTGTGTGGGTTGGTGTCTCCGACCCCGACATGCTGCGCCGCGTGTTCCACTCGAAACAGATGCCGCCGAGCGGCTTCAATCGGGGTTTCTTCAGCGATCCGCGGGTCGATCGCGCCATCGACGTCGCCACAGCCAGCACGGATGATGCGGAACGCGGGCGTTTGTATGCGGAAGCGCAGCGGCTGGTGGCCGAGCAGGTGCCGTATATCAGCTTGTGGCATCGGACCAATGTCGCGGTGGCGCAACGCGACTTGACCGGGATTCACCTCACGCCGCTGGCGGACTTCGCGTTTCTGAAGGATGTGCGGCGACCGACCGCCACCCCCTGAGCGTTCTTCGTGGCTTCCGCCTTTAGGCGGAAGATCTCAGGACGGCAGATTCTCGAGTTGCTGGCGGGCGGTGGCCGCGTACGGCGACTGCGGGAATTCGTCCAGGACGCGCTGAAACGTCTCGCGCGCCTCCTTCGTCTTGCCCGCCTGCACGTACGAGTGTCCCAGCTGGGTCAGAATCGCGTCGAGCGGCAACTGCGAGGCGGTCTCGCCCGCGAGCTCCTTGAAGGCCGCGATCGCCTGGTCGTGACGGCCCGCCCGGGCCTGCGTTTCCGCGGTCCCGAGGCGCGCCATCTGTCCATAGATCCCGCTGCGGCTCTGATCGATCACTTCGCCATAGAGACGAAGCGCCTCGTCCGCTCGTCCGAGCGCCGCCGCCGCAGCGGCCGCGTGATAGCGAGCGGCAATCCCAGCCTGTGTTCGCGGATATGTGTTCGCCACGGCGAGGAACTTCGGCAAGGCGGCCTCGAGCTTCGCTCGTTCCGACGGGTAACTTCCTGGCGGCGGCGTGGCCGGTGTCGGCGTGGCCGGTGCCGGAGTGGGCGGCGAGGCCGGCGTCGCCGGAGTTGGCGCGCCGGAGGTCGCCGGGGCGGCGGGTGTCCCGGGCGTTGCTGAGGTGGCCGCCGCGGATGAAGCGGGCGTCGCCGGAGTGGCCGCCGTCGCAGGCGGAGCGGGTGGCGCGGGTGGCACAACCAGGGCCTGCGCAACGGTGAGCGCCTCAGCCAGCATCGCGCCGGCCTGACTCTGCGCGCGCTCCCGCCAGATCAGGTAGCCGCCGGCCGCCGTGAGAATCACGACAATCGCCACGACCGCCATCGTCACCTCGCGCCGCCGCTGCTCGAGCACGGCGCGCGCCCTGACGACGGACATCACCACTTCGTTGGTTTTCAGCTTGTGCCGTTCTGCTCGCTTCATCGATGGATTTCTGGATGGCGCGCCCGGCGGGAATTGAACCCACGACCCCCCGCTTAGGAGGCGGGTGCTCTATCCTCTGAGCTACGGGCGCGTAGCGACTCGCAACCTTTTGAGTTTATCAGAGGCGGTCACCAGTGAGGGGTCTCGCCGCCTCCGCCAAAGCTACGGCGAGCCTCGCTGAGGCGGTTCGCGCGACGGCGGGGGCTCGAGCGCGGCGATTGCTTTCGCGACCCGCACATACTCCTCATACCGATCCTGATACCGTTCGAGCTTCTCGCGCTCGATCGCCTCGATTCGCGCGCGGCCGATGGCGGACAGTGTGCCCCGCTCATGATCGAACGTGCCGGCCTGGCGCTCCTCGGCAATCAAGGCCCGCTCGAGCTGAGCCGCCTTGAGCTTGAACTCCGCGTCATGATTCCGTTCCCATGCCAGCCAGCTCGCCGTCCACCGGGCATGCGCCGCGTCGACGTGTTCCCGCGTAAACGGGAATGTCGTCCCCGTGCTCTCGTCGAGCCGGCGGCAGGCGTCCGGCCAGAGACGCCTGATCGCGCGCCCCAGCGGATACCAGGCGAGCAATTCCTTCGGCTGTTGTTGGACCGTCTCCCGCAACGGGCCGAAGACGCGTAGAAGCTCCAACGCAATGGCGTCTTCCCGTCGCTGGCGCAGCTCGCGTCCCGCGCTCAGGACCGCGATCGTCAGCACGACGAGGACAAGGAGGATGAGAAGCTCGAAAATCGTCACTAATACTTCAGCACCGAGAACACATGCTCACCCGGCAGCTTCCCGCGACCGTTCAGCGCGAGCAGCTCGATCAGGAAAGCCATTCCGTGCACCTGGCCCCCGAGCTTTTTCACCAGCGCCGCGGCGGCTGCGGCGGTGCCTCCGGTGGCCAGCACGTCATCGACGATGAGGATTCGCTGTGACGGTTTGACCGCATCGTCGTGAATCTCCAGCGCATCGGTCCCGTATTCGAGCTGGTACGGTTCACGAACCGTTCGAGACGGCAGCTTTCCGGGCTTGCGAATCGGCGAGAAGCCGGCCTTCAGTCGATCCGCCACCGCACCCCCAAGGATGAACCCGCGGCTTTCGACCCCGACGACGACATCGATGTTCTGTCCGGTGAACGGCGTGGCCAGCGAGTCGATCATCGCCTGAAAGCCCGACGGATCGCTCAGCAGCGTGGTGATGTCGTAAAAGAGAATGCCGGCCTTGGGAAAGTCGGGAATATGGCGAATCTTGGCTTTGAGCGTCTCCATGGCACCTTACCCTACGATTCTGAATGTCCCCGTACGCCCGGATGCGGGGATCTCGTCGGTGTGCACTGACTCGACGCGCGCACCTCTCGGCCCCTGACGAACGGCGCGCTCGAATCGCTGCATCGCCGCCGATTCGCCCTCGGCAGAGATCTCCACGCAGCCGTCGGATGTGTTACGCACGGTTCCGACAATTCCTTCGCGCTCCGCTGCTTCCAGTGTGAAGAACCTGAAGCCGACACCCTGCACGCGTCCGCCGATGCGGAAGCGCCGCGCGACCATCATAAGGCAGTTAGCGTTCGTGCGACGCGGCGAGCGAATCGTCGTGCGGCAGCAGCTGATAGGTCGAGATCGTGGCGGCCAGCGACGACGTGTCGTCGAGCTCCTTCGTGCCGCGAACGATGAGGCCGGTGCAATTCAACCGTGCATGATCGTGCCCCGCGAACGGTCGCGGCACCGAGACCTCGAATTCGACAGGCGTATCGACACCGAGTGGCTTGAGCGCGTTGAAGAGCAGGCCGCTCGTACTGATGTTGCGCGTGAGGCCATAGCTCCAGTCTTCCTGACCGGCAACTCGATAACGAACCGGCAACTCGACGACGAACCGTTCGGCGCGAGGCACCAGATCAGCGCTCATCTGGCCCACCACTATAGATCCAAACCTGCCGGCCCAAAAAGCCTCACATTTTGTTGCCCTGCACAGATTTGGCAGGAATTCGGGTTACAGCCCAACAATCCGCTTGACACGGCCGAGCCCGTTGGTTATTTTTCGATTCCCACACGTTCTCCCGGAGTTTTGCCGTGCTGCGCTGGTTGAGTTGCCACCTGTTCCGAGCGCATGACTATGCGGTCCGCCGCGACTCGACCGGCGTGTACCTGCAATGCGCGGAATGCGGGTCGCGCTCGCACGGCTGGCAAATGGGACCAACAGGGCCGATGGCTCCAACCTTTCAGAAGCCGGAACGCGTGCGGCGCGTGTTCGGCAGACTTCGCGCGGTGATTGCCGGACTGAGCGCGGTCGATCTGCTACGGCGCTTCTGAGGGTCAGGTCTAGAAGAATCAGTTTTGCTGGACCGCCTCGGAGAGGCAGGTTGAGCAAAACTGATTTTTCTAGACCTGACCCCTCACCTATTCCTGTTTTGCCGCGTCGATCTTGATCTGCTTCAGGAGCTCGACTTCCTTCGGCAGCTCCGTCTTTCCCGCCGGGTATCTGCCCATGGACAGGATGTAGGCGACCACGTCGGCGTTCTGTTGCCGCGAGAGCTTTCCGGGGTTGCCATCCGGCATCGAGATGCGAATGCGCTCGAACAGGTCGCCAACGGTCAGCCCCTGCCAGTTCGACATGAACGCCGAGCCCGCCAGCGGCGGCGCCATCTCACCGCCCTCGAGCGTCGCGCCGTGGCACGAGGCGCACTCCGCCGCGTACACCGCGTCACCACGCTTTTGCTGCTCCTCGTTGAACACCCCTTCGAGAACCGACTTCGTCGCTGCGGGCTGCGCGGCTCGCACCGACGAGTAGCACAAGCCGGCGAACACCACGCCGGCACCGATGATGATTGTGTTCGTGATCTTCATGACCCCTCGTTGGCCCTCATAATGCGGGGCTGTCGTTGCCGAACCGCTTCGGGAAGCCAGGCCCCGCGCCTTAGACTCTAACGCCCCGAACTGTTGGTCGTGGTCTCCGTCCGCGGCAGACTGAACGCGATGTACTCGCCCGAGTACGGCCCGCCGCTGACGGCAACAACGATGTACTGCCTGCCGTTGACGCTGTACGTCATCGGGGAACCACTCTGGGGGGCCGGCATCCAGACCGCACCGACTTCCTTCCCGGTTTCCTTGTCGTACGCACGCAGCATGGCGCCACGCGGATGATCGGGCGTGGTCGTCAGCTGCGGATCTCCGAGGATGACGAGCGATTTCGTCACGATGAGGCCGACGCTCCCCGGCTGTCCGGTCTTGGGAAGACTCATGCCCTTGAGCGTCGAGTGATTGCGGACCACATCCGGTGTGTCGCCGTGGGGAACCGACCAGGAAATCTCGCCGCGATCGAGATTGATGGCGGCGAGCAATCCGTATGGCGGCTTCAGCAGCGGCAATCCCTGAACCGTGAGCGCTCCAGCGGGCGCCCCGCCGCCTGCGGCGGCGGGCGGCGGCGTCGGCGGCGCCGCAGGTTTCGGCGGCTGAGGGTAATCGGCCGCGCTGCCGTAGCCGGGCCCTTCGGCGACGCGAAA
>JACQTH010000195.1 GCA_016210935.1 Acidobacteriota bacterium
CGGCGACTTTGCCGGCATTTCGAGCGACGCGTGCCCTTCGCTGAGTCTTCGCCATCTGCGACGCGATTCTAGCAGAGGTACCGACTCACCGCGCATTAGGATGCGAATACGATGGGGCGACTGGACGCAATTCTCGAGCGTGTGTCGCGCGGCGAAGAAGTCATCGTCGAGCGCCGGGGCACGCCGGTCGCCGCATTGATGTCAGCAGTGAAGTTCGACGCCGTGCGCGTGCTGTGCTGAAGGAGCAGCGCGCTCGAATCTAGTTGGGAAGCGCCGCACCCGCGGATCTGGCATCCAGCGTCGAGCGGACGTGCTGGGCGAGCGCGTGGGACGCGAACGGTTTCTGCAGGACTTTCTGCCCGGGCGGCAGGAGCTCGTGCGGCACCATCGCTTCGTTGGTGTAGCCCGACATGAAGAGGACCTTGATCGCGGGCCAGCGCTTGGTCAACCGCTTTGCCAGCTCGGGCCCGTTCATTTTCGGCATGACGACATCGGTCAGCAGCAAATGGACAGGCCCATCCTTCGACGATGAGATGGCGAGGGCATCGGTCGGCGAGTCGAGCGGGATGACGCTGTAGCCGAGCTGCGTGAGCGCCTGGGCGATCCAGGCTCGCAGCGCGACGTTGTCTTCGACGAGCAGGATGGTTTCGCTTCCGGTCGTGGCCTCGGCGCGCTGCGCGGCCGCGGCGGCGGCGGCCGCGGCGGCGTCGTCAGCGACCGGAAGGAAGATCTTGAACGTCGTCCCCCGGCCTTCCTCGCTGTACAGCCAGATGCTGCCGCCGCTCTGCTTGACGATGCCGTACACGGTCGCGAGCCCGAGGCCGGTGCCGCGGTCGCGTTCCTTCGTCGTGAAGAACGGATCGAAGACGCGACTCTGGGTCTCGGCGGACATGCCCACCCCGGTATCGCTCACGGCCAGAACCACGTGCGGTCCGGGTTGCGCGCCTCGATGGCGCCTCACATACTGCTCGTCGAGGATGGTATTGGCCGTCTCGATGGTCAGCGTGCCGCCGTTCGGCATCGCATCCCGCGCGTTGATGGCGAGGTTCAGGATCACCTGCTCCATTTGTCCAGGGTCGACTTTCACCAACGCCATGTCCGGATCGAGCCGGAGCTTGATCCGGATGTCCTCTCCGATCAGACGCCGGATCATTTTCTCGAACCCGCTGACCACGGTGTTCAGGTTCAGGACCTGCGGCTGCATCACCTGATTGCGGCTGAAGGCGAGGAGCTGCCGCGTCAGGTTCGAGGCGCTTTCGGCAGCCTTCCGAATCTCCTCGACGTGCTCACGCTCGAGGCTCGATTCCGGAAGCTGTTGCGACAGGAATTCGCTGTACCCCGTGATGACGGTCAGCAGATTGTTGAAGTCATGGGCGACCCCACCGGCCAGCCTGCCGACGGCCTCCATCTTCTGGGCCTGTTGAAGCTGCTGCTCGAGGCGCTTCTGCTCCGTGCGATCGATCATGACGCCCATCAGGGCCGGCTGGCCTCGATAGGTGGTCATGGTCCCGTGCACCTGGACGATGACCGTCGATCCGTCCTTTCTGATGCCGCGGAACGAGTACTCCACCGACGTCACCTCGCCCCTCGCGCGACGCTGGACGTTGCGGGCCACCATCGCCCTGTCGGAATCGTGAACCAGCTCGATGAGCGACATCTGCTGCAGCTCGTCGACGGTGTACCCGAAGATCTCCGCAAATCGAGGATTCACGTAGACGATTCCTGACGCGGAGACCAGATAGACGCCCACGAGAGACTGCTCGACGAGTTGCCGGTACTTTTCCTCGGCTTCGTCCCGCGCGTCCCGCACCGTCTTCTCCCGGGTCTCGCGCTCCTGCAGCGCCTGCGCCATTTCGTCGAAATCGTGGCCGAGCGAGTCGAGATGCTCGATCCCGGTCTCGAATTTGGCGCGACCGGCGAGGTCGCCCGATGCGAGGCGCCGCGTGGCGGCTCTCAACGAATCGATCGGCCGGACGACGAACGCTTCGATAGCCGTCCACGCCAGCACCAGCGTGAAGAGGGCCATGATGCCGAGAAGTCCCAGGCTGCCATAAAATGCCCGATCGGCCTCCGCGATGGCGTCGAGGGGCATGCCGATGGCGACCGCCAATCGTGAATCGCCGACACGCACATCGGAGACGCCATACAGTCGCCGAATACCATCCAATCCTTCGAGGTCTTTCGATCCATCAGCGGCGTTGAGATGCCGGGCGAGAGCGGATCCGGCAGGCACGCGCTTGCCGACCCATCGGTCGGCATCGGGCACGCGCGCCAGCACGACCTGGCCGCTGTCGACGATGAGGACCGTGCCATTCGCGGGGAGCCGCGCTTGGGCCCCAAACTGGTTGAACCGTTCGAGATCGAGCGACGCCGCGACGACGCCTTCAGGGGCGCCCGATTCGTCGAGAATGGGCAACCCGAAGCTCAGGCTGGCTCGTCCCGTGATCCGACCGACCTGGTAGTTGCCGATGCTGAACCGTCGCGTCCGAATCGCGTCCTGGAAGTACTTGCGATCCGACACGTTGATGCTGGGTGCCGCCTTGCCGCTGCAGATGACGGCGCCTGCCGGATTCGCGACGAGGAAGTTGCCGTAACTCGGGTGATGCTCGACAGACGCCGCCAGCCGGCGCCCGCACCGTTGCGGGTCGCCCGAGCGCACGTCCGGTTGCGACGCCAGGCCGGATAGCATCCGGTTCGCCTCGGCGAGCAGCCGTTCCTGGTCGCGCGCCGCCAGGCGCGCGAGCCGCATCGCCTGGTCGCCGACATGCTGCGTCTCGGCGCGACGGCGATCGAAGTTGTTGTACACGAGCAGGGCGGACGCGGGCAGGAAGGCCAGCAGAAGCAGGACCAGCAGCCGGACGCGAAGACGGTTCCAACCTGGAAAGACACGCATACCCGAATCGATGCAGATGGGCTATCGGCGAGGATCGCGCTTCGCTGCAGGTCTTGTGGCGGGATGGTCCACCGCTGCACACAACTGCATCGGAGGCGGGTAGGGTAGGTGGGGCAGGTGGGCCGGGTGGGCTGGTAGGGCAGGCGGGGGCTGGTAGGGCAGGTGGGCAGCAGAGGTAGTCGTGGCTTCCGCTTTCAGGCGGAAGGTTGGGCAGGTCAGGTCGTCGTGGCTTCCGCCTTCAGGCGGAAGGTTGGGCAGGTCAGGCTGGGGGCCAGCTACTTCCGCGGCAAAGTGGCGGCCCCGTGGCGGACATCGCGCGCCGACACCATGAAAATGACGTCCTCGCCGATGTTGGTGGCGTGATCCGCGATGCGCTCCAGATGACGCGAGACCAGCACGAGATCCAGGGCCGGCGCGATCGTCGAGGGGTCCTGGAGCATGTAGGTGAGCAGCTCGCGGAAGACCTGATCCTTGAGGCTGTCGACGCGATCATCTTCGTCGAGCACGCGCTGTGCGAGCGCGGTGTCCCGGCGGATGAAGGCGTCGAGCGCGCTCCTCAACATCTGCTGCGCGATGTCGCCCATCCGCGGAATATCGATCAGGGGCTTGACCGGGGGATGCGCGAGATAGCGCCGCCCGGCTTCCGCGATGTTGACGGCGAGGTCGCCGACGCGCTCGAGGTCGGTGTTGATCTTCACCGCCGCCACGATGGTCCGCAGATCGGCCGCCATCGGCTGATGCAGGGCGAGCAGCGTGAAGGCCCGGTTGTCGATCTCGATGTGCAGCTCATTGATGGGGAGATCGCCGGTGGTGATTCGATCGAGCGCCGAGACGTCCCGGGCGACCAGTCCTTCGATCGCGACGCGGACACGCTCTTCGGCGAGCCCGGCCATCTCGATCAGGCGCTTCTGCAGCGCGTTCAGATCCTCCTGAAAGTGCCGGACGATACGCTCAGCTGGTTCCATGACTCTAGCCGAACCTCCCGGTAATGTAATCCTCCGTCAGCTTCTCGGCGGGCGCGGTGAAGATCTTGTCGGTCGCGTCGAACTCCACGAGGCGCCCCAGCCAGAAGAACGCGGTCACGTCCGAGACACGCGCCGCCTGCTGCATGTTGTGCGTCACGATCACGATCGTGTAGTCCCGTTTCAACGTGTAGATTAACTCTTCGATCCGCTGCGTGGCGATGGGATCGAGCGCCGAAGCCGGCTCGTCCATCAGCAGGACCTCCGGGCGGATCGCCAGCGCGCGCGCGATGCAGAGCCGCTGCTGCTGGCCGCCGGAGAGCGACAGACCGGATTCGTGCAATCGGTCCTTGACCTCGCCCCAGAGGGCCGCGGCCCGCAGACTCTCCTCGACGCGCTCGGCCAGGTCGCGCCGGCCGGTGACCAGATGATTGACGCGCAGTCCGTACGCGACGTTTTCGAAGACGCTCTTCGGGAACGGGTTCGACTTCTGGAAGACCATCCCGACCCGGCGCCGGAGCTCCACCAGATCGACGCCGCGATCGAAGATGTCGAGTCCATCGAGGCGCACGTGCCCTTCGGCCCGCGCGCCGGGAATGATGTCGTTCATCCGGTTGAGCGTTCTGAGAAACGTGCTTTTGCCGCAGCCCGACGGTCCGATGAAGGCCGTCACGAGATTCGATTGAATCTCCAGCGAAATCGACTGAAGCGCCTGCTTCTCGCCGTAGTAGAAATTCAGGTTCCTGACGGAGATCTTGGTCGGCCTCGGCGACAGGGGACGCTGGGCGGCGCGGGGAGCGGTGAGGGCGGAGAGTGAGCTCAGGCCGGCCATACGTCAGACGCGTCTCTGATAGCGATCGCGAAGCCAGATGGCGACGGCGTTCATCGTCAACAGGAGCGCCAGCAGGACGAGGATCCCCGCGGCGGCGTTCTGCGCGAACTCCACTTGCGGCCGAGAGACCCAG
>JACQTH010000189.1 GCA_016210935.1 Acidobacteriota bacterium
CAGGTCGGCCAGACCCCGGCGCGGGCCGGGCAGACGTATCAGATCAGCGTGCGCGCCGTGGGCCGGCTGACCGAGCCGGAGGAGTTCGAGCGGATCGTCGTCAAACGCGGAGACGACGGCTCGCTCGTGCGCCTCAGCGAGGTCGGACGCACCGAGCTCGGCGCCGAGAACTACACCACGACGCTCCGCTTCAACGGCGTCGAGGCCAACGGCTTTGCGGTCATCCAGCTTCCGTCGGCGAACACGCTCGAGGTGTACCGCAACGTCGTCGCGGAGCTCGATCGGTTGTCCCGGCGATTCCCCCCGGGCTTGAAGCATCAGGTGGCGTTCGAGACCTCGACGGTCGTCTCGGAATCGATTCGTGAGGTGCTGCTGACGCTGCTGGCGGCGATTACCCTCGTCATCCTCGTCATCTTTCTCTTCCTGCAGAACTGGCGCAGCACGCTGATCCCGGCGGTCACGATCCCGGTCTCGCTCATTGGCGCGTTCGTGTTCGTGAAGCTGTTCTCTTTCTCGATCAACACGCTGACGCTCTTTGGCATCACGCTGGCCACCGGTCTCGTCGTCGACGATGCGATCGTCGTCATCGAGAACATCGCGCGCCACATTCACGAGTACGGCCGCACGGCGCGCGAGGCCGCCTCCGCAGCGATGAGTGAAGTGACGGGCGCGGTCATCGCGACGACGCTCGTGCTGGCCGCCGTCTTCGTGCCGGTCGCGCTCTTTCCGGGCACGACAGGCCGGCTGTACCAGCAGTTCGCGCTGACGATCACGTTTTCCATGATCATCTCGACCTTCATGGCGCTGACGCTGACGCCGGCGTTGTCGGCGCGCCTTCTGGGCAGAGAGCGGCCAAAGGGCCTCTTCTTCCGCGGCGTAAATCGCGTGATCGATGGAGGCACCGCATGGCTGGTTCGGACGCTGCGGGTGCTGATTCGGTGGCGCCTGGCGGTTGCCGTGCTCTTCGCCGCGCTCCTGAGCGCGACGTGGTGGGTCTACGGCAAAGTCCCCCGCGGCTTCGTCCCCGAAGAGGACCAGGGCTACATCATGGTGGTCGTGCAGGCGCCGCCGGCCGCCTCGCTCGATTACACGACGAACATCCTCAAGCAGGCGGAAGGCGTACTGGCCGCGACCCCGGAGATCGATCGTATCTTCTCGGTCGGCGGGTTCAGCTTTGCGGGATCGGCGCCGAACTTCGGGATGCTGTTTGCCAGCCTGAAGCCGTTCGCGCAGCGAGAAGGCGATGAGCATTCCGCGCGCGCGGTCGTGGGAACACTCTTCGGCGGCCTCGGCACGATTTCCGGAGCCCTCGTGTTTCCATTCCTGCCGCCGTCGATCATCGGCCTGGGCCAGTTTGGCGGATTCCAGTACGAGCTGCTCGACCAGACGGGCGGGCCGATCGAAAACCTGGCCAACACGGCACGGACCCTCGTGATGCAGGGCAACCAGACGCCAGGTCTCACCGCTGTGTTCAATACGTTCACGGCCAGCGATCCACAGCTCCTCGTCACGATCGATCGTGAACGCGTGAAGACGCTCGGGCTGTCAATGCGCGATGTCACGGATACGCTGCAGGTGCTGATGGGATCGGCGTACGTGAACGACTTCGACTTCAACAACCGCGCGTACCGCGTCTACGTTCAGGCGGATCAGCAGTTTCGATCGGACCCGCAGGACATGACGCGCTATCAAGTGCGAACCATGAGCGGGGCGATGGTGCCGCTATCATCCGTGATCAAGGTGACCGAGACGACGTCGCCGCCGGTGATCTTTCACTACAACCTGTTCCGATCGACATCGATCACCGGATCGGCGGCGCCCGGGTACAGCTCGGGGCAGGCGATTCAGGCGATGGAGGAGCTTTCGGCGCGCGTCCTGCCGCCGGGCATGAGCTACGCCTGGTCGGGCATCTCGGCCGAGGAAATCAAGGCCGGCCGCCAGGCGATCGTGATCTTCGGCCTGGGGCTGCTGCTGGCGTACCTGACGCTGGCCGGGCAGTACGAAAGCCTGACGCTGCCGTTCATCATCATGCTGGCGGTGCCGCTCGGCGTGCTCGGGGCGCTGTTCGCGCAGTGGTCGCGCGGCCTGATCAACGACGTCTACTGCCAGATTGGTCTCGTGATGCTGATCGGCTTGTCGGCCAAGAACGGGATTCTGATCGTCGAATTCGCCGAGCAGCTTCGACGCCGGGGGATGACGATCGCCCAGGCCGCCGTCGAGGCGGCACGTATCCGGCTGCGGCCGATCCTGATGACGTCGCTCGCCTTCATCCTCGGCGTGCTGCCGCTCGTCGTCGCGTCAGGCGCCGGGCAGGAAAGCCGGCATTCGGTCGGGACGGCAGTCTTCGGCGGCATGATTGCCGCGACGTTTCTCAACATGGCCTTCATTCCGGTCTTGTACGTCGTGGTGAAGACGATTGTGGAGCGGCAGGGCCCTGATCTTCCGCCTACAGGCGGAAGCCACGAAGAAGTACGGGGCGGAAGCCACGAAGAAGCGCGGGGCGGAAGCCACGAAGAGGGGCCGGCATGATCAGTCCACTCGTGGCTTCCGGCTTCAGCCGGAAAGTCTTCGTGGCTTCCGGCTTCAGCCGGAAAGTCTTCGTGGCTTCCGGCTTCAGCCGGAAGTTGGCCGGCGTTCTCCTGCTCGTTGCGATTGCGCACCCGGTCGGCGCACAGCCTCCGGCGATGGAGCGGGTGACGTTCGACGAAGCGGTCCGCCGCGCGGTTGAACGGCATCCGTCGGTGGCGGCCGCCGCGGCGCAGATTGTCCGCGCCGACGCGGCGCTCCGCCTGACGCGATCCACCACCCGCCCCACGATCGACGCCTCGATCACCAGCACGACGTTGAATCGTGGCGTGAAATTCGAAGAGTTCACCGTGACGCCGCAGACCCAGATCTCGTCGACCGTGAACCTCGCGATGCCGCTCTTCGCCCCCGCGGACTGGGCGCGCCGCATGCAGGCGCAGGATACGCGCGCCATTGCTGAGTTGAGCGTCGCGGAAGCACGACGGCAGATCGCGCTCGCCGCCGCCGACGCGTATCTCTCGATCCTGGCGCGCCGGCGGGTCGTCGAAGCGAACGAACGCGCGCGGGACGTCGCGCGGGCGCATTATGACTTCGCCCATCAGCAGCAGGTCGCCGGCGCCGGGAGCCTGCTGAACGAGCTGCGGGCGCAGGAGTCGCTGTCGAGCGACGAAGTGCTCGTCGAGTCCGCGCGGCTCGCCCTCTATCGCGCGCAGGAAGCGCTGGGCGTGCTGATGGCCGCCGACGGGCCGGTGGATGCGGCGGAAGAACCGGTGTTCGAGATTCCCGCCGACAGGCCGGCCGAACCGGGCGGCGCGTTCCTGCCGTTCCGCTCGGATCTCAAACTGTTCGCCGCGAGAGAGGAGGCGGCCGGCCGCGCCGTCCGCGACAGCTCGAAGGATTACTGGCCGTCGCTCAGCGGCATCTTTCAAACGCAGACGATCACCCCGTCACCATTCTTTCTGCCGGGCAAGAGCTGGCGCGCGCTCGTCATCGGCACCGTCCCCATTTTCGACAGCGGACGACGAGCCGCGGACCGCCAGACCCGAGAGGCGGCGCAGCAGGAAGCACGGGCGACCGCGGCCGGCGGCCTCACGCAGGCCCGATCCGAAGTGCGCGCGGCGCGCGAAGCGATTCAAAGCGCCGAACGGGCGCTCGGCAGCGCACGCGCGGCCGCCGATCAGGCGCGGCGCGTGCTGGAGATCGTCAACGTGAGCGTTCGCGCCGGCGCCGCCACGAACATCGAGGTAATCGACGCCGAGCGCCGCGCGCGGGACGCTGATACCGCTGCCGCCGTGGCCGAGGATGCCCTTCGTCGCGCTCGTCTGGAGCTGCTGACCGGGCTGGGGCAGTTCCCGAAGTAGCGTTCAAGGCTCGCCTGAAGGCGGAAGCCACGACCGCCGCGCTCATTACCACACCGTGCGGCCCGGATACTGCGTGATGAGGGGATCGGGCGTCAGAATCGTCAGACCGTGCACGATCGACTGGCTGACGAGCATCCGATCGAAGGGATCGCGGTGCAGAGCGGGGAGGCGTGAAAGGTGAAGGGCTGATTCCTCGTCGATCGCCAGCGAGGCGATCAGATGAGACTCACGCTGCTCGCGTACGAACTGTTGCGGGGGGGCCGGCAGTGGGAGCTTGCCGCTGGCGTGCTTCACGACAATCTCCCACGCGGAGGCCGCACTGAGGTAGACCTCGTTGTCGGGCGCGCGATAGGCATCGACGACCCGTTTCGGCAGGTCGCGCGCGCCGCCGATGATCCAAAGAAAGGTACAGGTATCGAGCAGGAGCTTCATACAGGCTACGGGCTTCAGGCTCCAGGAACGCGGATTTCGGTGCCATCTCGCCGAAGCCCGAAGCCTGTCACCCCGTAGCCAGAAGCGTGTTTCTCAGGTTTTAAACCTTGGTCCCACGGCTCTTGGTGCGACTCTTCGTGCGCTTCCCGCCAGCACGCGGCACGGCTCCATAGGGTTCAGAGGGCGGCGCTTCAGCGACTTTCCACGCACCTGACCGGCTGGTCGCGCGCGCGCCGTCGTCGAACACATCCAGAAGATCGTCCGGTAGCGGATCGAAGAAAGACGCGGGAACCTCGAAGCCCTCCGCGCCGCCAATCGGCCGTGGCGCAGCCGGCGCAGCCACGACCGGCCGCAGCTCGGCCACCGGCCGGTTCCGGTTGCAGATCAGTACCCGCTCGCCTTTCGCTGCCGCCTCCAGGTACTCGGAAAGCTTGGCCTTGGCTTCATAGATATTGACCACAATCATGACCATGATTATGGTCCAGATCAAGGAGGATGTCAAGAATTCGGTGCTACCGCTGCACGGGAAATGTGATCGTTTTGTACACGTTCTAGCCGTGCAAGTACGGGTAACGAAGCTTCGCCTCAAACCGCCGAGTGACGGCCCCGCGGTGTACGGCGAACCTTCGTTACTAGGCGGCCGCGGAGCGCCCGCTAAGACAGCTTCTAAAGCCGAAACTTGCCTCATTCGGAAGGGAATCGGCTTTAGAAGATGTCTAGTGGGTCGTCGTCTGCGCCGCGACGGTCCCCTGAATGAACCGCACGAGGTCCTGCTTCGCCTTCGCGAGCTCGCTGTTCTTGAGATACATCATGTGGCCGCTCTCGTAGAACGCGAACTCGATCCGCTTCGCGAACGCGCCGCTCTGATCGAGGTGCGACATCGTGTACTGCGCGCTGTAATAGTCGGTCGCGCCGTCGTAGTAGCCTTCGAGCACAAGGACCCGGAGGAACGGGTTCCGCGTCATCGCCCGGCGGAGCATATCGCCGACCCGCGTGCCGGGATCCTGCCGCCACGGCCGCACGTCACCCCAGATGTAGTACTTCTCGTCCGTTTCCCACTTCAGCTCGTCGCGGAAGTACGAATTGACCGCGCCCGCGAACGGCCCGTCCCACGCCCACAGGGCGGGATCGCCTTCCGGCGCCTCGCCCGCCGAGTCACGGTCGGTTCCGGTGTAGCGGCTGTCGAGTCGTCCAACCGTCAAATTCCGATCCCGAAGCAGCTCCTTCCAGAAGCGGTTGCGCTCGACGCGCAGGTTGCTCTGGAGCACGAACTCCGTTGAGAGGCCGCTGAACCGGGCGACCTGTTTCGCGATCGCCTCGCGCTCGGTCGCCGGCAGCCGCCCCCCCTTGAAGAGGGCGACCACATAGTCATTCGAGGCAAACCGCTCGGATTCCGCGAGTGCCTCTCTCAAGGCCCTGCTCTGAAGATCGGCCGGCAGCTTCTTGTGATACCAGGCCGTCGCCGTCATATAGGGCAGGATCGTCGCGTACCCGAGATCGTCTCCGCGCTCGACGTTGAGGTTCGTCATCGAGACGAGGATCACGCCGTTGACGTACATCTGGTGCTGGCTTTGCAGATGGTCGGCGAGGCCTGACGCGCGCGTGGTGCCGTAGCTCTCGCCTTTGATGAACTTCGGCGACTTCCAGCGTCCCTGCCGCGTGGTGAAGACACGGATGAAGTCCGCCATCGCCCTGATGTCGTCCTGTACCCCGTGAAACTTGTGAGGATCCTCGCCGGGCGCCATTCGACTGTAGCCGACGCCAATCGGATCGACGTACACGATATCGGCAACATCGATGATCGAGTGCTCGTTGTCGGCCACGCGGTACGGCGGCTGGAGCATGAATCCTTCGTCGTCGTACACGACGCGCCGCGGTCCGGTGAATCCGATGTGCATCCAGACCGAGGCGGTGCCCGGACCGCCGTTGAAGGAATAGATGAGCGGCCGCTTCGTGATGTCGGTCACGCCGTCGCGCGTGTAGTAGACATAGAAGAAGTTGGCAACCGGCTTGCCGGTATCGTCCCGCAGCACCAGATTGCCGGCGGTCGCGGTATAGGTGATCGTCTGGCCGCCGATCCTGATGGACCGGTGGGTGACGGACGTTTTCTCCTGCAGTTCTGGTTTCGCAGGCGCGTCCTTCCGATCAGTCTGACCCTGTTCGTAGCTTCCGCCCTCTTCGTGGCTTCCGCCTTTAGGCGGAAGATCGGTCTGAGCGGCGAGCACGCCGGTGATGAGGAACGCGATGGCCAGTGCCGAGAATTCGCGTCGATGCAACACGGGAAACCTCACTTCTCGCGGTCGATGGCACGGTGGCCGACCTGGTGTGCGCGCGACCGTCCGATGCTTGTGTCGTGAAGTCCGGCTTCAGCCGGACCCCTGATTCTACACTCTTCGTGGAATCGGGCCGCGGGCGGTAAACTGGACGGACACGAGCTTCGAGCTGTCCATGCGACGTCCGCTGTTTGTCGCCTTATCCGCCGCCGTTGTAGCCGCCCTCCTCGCCGCCGGCCTCGACGCACAGCAACGATTTCGCCGCGGCGGGTTTCGTCGCGGCATCAAGGTCGCCACACCCCAGAGCTTCAACGGCTCGTTCAATTTCTGCCGGGTGATGTTCCAGAGCCATCCGTACGGCTACGGTGGCGGATGGGCCGTCGACTACCCACGGGCGGATGAAAACCTCTCGATTCGGCTCTCCGAGCTGACGAAGACGCCGGTCAGCTACGACGC
Organism: Acidobacteriota bacterium; assembly: GCA_016210935.1. Classification (GTDB taxonomy): domain Bacteria; phylum Acidobacteriota; class Vicinamibacteria; order Vicinamibacterales; family JACQTH01; genus JACQTH01. Next base: position 7,049 of record JACQTH010000189.1, read on the forward strand.
GGGGGGCGAGCCGAACTATCTGGTGCTGCGACTCACCGACCCCGAGCTCTTTCGCTGCCCCTTTATCATGATGACCGAGGTCGGCGCCGTGTATTTCGGGGACGAGGACGTGGCCCGGCTGCGGGAGTATCTGCTCAAGGGCGGGTTTCTCTGGGCGGATGATTTCTGGGGCAGCTATGCCTGGAGCGTCTGGGCGGGTGAGATTGGGAAGGTGTTGCCCGCGCACGAGTATCCGATCATCGACCTGCCGCCGGCGGATCATCCGATCTTCCGCACCTTGTTCATCGTGCCTCGGGTGCCGCAGATTCCATCCATCAATTTCTGGGCGGGCAGCGGCGGGTACACGTCGGAACGCGGCGTGGACAGCGCGGAGCCGCACGCCCGCGGCATCGCGGATCGCCACGGCCACCTGATGGTGCTGATCACGCACAACACCGACCTGGGTGACGCCTTCGAGCGCGAAGGCGACGATCCGGATTACTTTCACACGTTTTCGGTGGATGGGTACGCGCTCGGGATCGACATCCTCCTCTACGCGATGACGCATTGAGCCGGAATCGCCCATACGAAGCTGCGGCTTCGTCCCACGAGCAACGCCACAGGTTTCGCGCGCTGGCCTGCGACTATGACGGGACGCTTGCGGTCGACGGACGAGTCGATGCGACCGCACTCGCAGCGCTGCGCGCGCTGAAGCAGACCGGGTACCAACTGGTCCTGGTGACCGGCCGCGAGCTTGGCGACCTGCAGCACGTGTTTCCCGACCTCCCGGTGTTCGAGCTGGCCGTCGTGGAAAACGGCGCCGTTCTCTTCACGCCGTCGAGCGGCAGCCTCAGGCTTCTCGCGGCAGCGCCCCTGCCGGACTTCGTCGAAGAGCTCCGCCGCCGCCGCGTGACGCCCCTTTCGACCGGCCACGTGATCGTCGCCACGGAACGGCCGCAGGAGCCGCGCGTCCGCGATGCCATCCGCGACCTCGATCTCCCGCTCGAGGTGATCTTCAACAAAGAGGCGCTGATGGTTCTGCCCGCCGGCGTCGACAAGACGACCGGGCTGACGGCCGCCCTCGCGGACCTCGATGCGGCGCTGGATCAGACCGTCGGCATCGGCGACGCCGAGAACGACGTCACCTTTCTCGATCGGTGCGGGTTGTCGGCCGCGGTCGCGAACGCGGTGGACAGCCTCAAGGAACGCGTGCACCTGGTGACCGAAGGCGGAGCTGGTGCGGGAGTGGTCGAACTGATCGATCGCCTGCTCGCACCGGACGAACCAGGCTGAAGCCTGGCCCACTCTGGCTTGGTCCCACGATTCAGCGCACGAATGGGGGCCGGGCCTTCACCAGCTTCGGTTCGCGGACCGGCGGGCGGCGGATCTCCTGCGCGCGGCTCGGATACTTCGCGTCCGTGTACGGGGGCAGGTCCACAGGTTTTCCGGACGAAGCGGACTCATACAGCGCCTGAATGATGCGCACGTCCTGCAGGCCTTCGCGTCCGGACGGCTCGGGCTCGCGGTTGCTACGGATGCAATCGGAGAAATACAGCAGCTCCGGCGCGAACTGATCGCCCCGCGGCATCTTCCGTCGCTGCGTCTTCCCGCCGATCGACAGCTCGTAGGAGAGCCCCTCCGCGTACTCGAACGCGGAGCCGACGCGCAGATCCCCTTTCGTGCCGACGATGTGATAGTGGGCGACGAAAGAGGCATTGAAGCTGCTGAGGAAAGTGGCGAGTCGGTCGCCGTCGAACCGCAGAATCGCGGCGGTCGACTCGTCGACGTCACCCAACCGCTTCCGGTCTCCACTGGTCGAGGAGGCAAAGACCTGCGTCGGCTCGGCGCGAAAGAGGTACCGCGCCGCCTGGATGCAGTAGATGCCGAGGTCGTACAACGTTCCGCCGCCCTGGGCGCGCTCGATGCGGTAATTCTCCGGCGCGACCACCATCGACAACATGGATGTCAAGATCTTCGGCTCGCCGATCCGCCCGCGCTGGACGATTTCGACTGCTCGCAGGTTGACCGGCTCGAAATGCAGGCGGTAGGCCGTCATCAACTTCACGCCGGCATCCCCGCACGCGGCAATCATCCGCGCGCATTCGGCCACGGTAACCGCCAGCGGTTTTTCGCAGAGCACATGGACGCCACGATTCGCCGCGCGGATGGTGAAATCCGCATGCATCGCATTCGGCAACGCGATATAGACCGCGTCGACGTGCTCGAGGGCCGCTTCGTATTCGCGGTACGAGAAGGTCCGGACGCCGTACCGGCGGCCGAGCACGCGCCGTTTCGTCTCATCGTCGCTGACCAGCGCGCTCAGGACCGAGTTGCGGCGGGCGTTCTTGAAGGCAGGCAGCACCGCCGCCTGTGCGATGTGCCCCAGTCCCACGACGGCATAACGGATCCTGGAAGCCTTTCCGCGGCGGGAAGCTGAAGGAGACATGGTTGGGTCGGCGGCGACTGCGTGCCGTGGCATTATAGTGGCCGCCGTGGATAATGAGTCGTGCGGCACCGCGCGATAGCTCTGGCCCTGCTCGTGGCGATCGCGTGCAGCCTCGACAGCATCACCTCCGCGCAACAACAATCCTTTTCTGAATTCCTCGAAGGGCTCCGGCAGGAAGCGCGGCAGCAAGGCATCTCGGCCGGAACGATCGAACGCGCGCTCGGCGACCTGGAGCCGCTTCCCATCGTCATCGAGCGCGACAGGTCGCAGGCCGAAACAGTCCTCACGCTGGACCAGTACCTGCAGCGTCGTCTGACCCCCCGGATGGTCCGCACCGCGCGTCACCGCGCGGGACAGCATGCCTCCTTGCTGCGCCGCGTGTCGCAAAAGTATGGCGTCCCGGCGCCAATCATTGTCGCGACGTGGGGCATGGAATCGAACTTCGGCCGCTTCAGCGGTGTGAGACCGACCATCACAGCGCTCGCGACGCTCGCCTTCGATCAACGCCGCGCCGCTTTCTTCAGAGGGGAGCTCTTCGACGCGCTCAGGATTCTCGATCGCGGCGATATCGAGCTGGAACGGATGAAGGGGTCATGGGCCGGCGCCATGGGGCAGCCGCAATTCATGCCGTCGAGCTACTTGAGGTTCGCCGTCGATTTCGACGACGACGGCCGCCGGGATATCTGGCGATCGGAGGCGGACGTCTTTGCCTCCATTGCAAACTACCTGAACGGCTACGGGTGGAAGACCGGTGAGCGGTGGGGCCGCCGCGTGAAACTGTCAGCGAAGTCGAGGGCCCGAATCGAGGACAGCGTGCCTCTCCGGAGCAGCGGCTGCGAGGCGATCCGTCAGATGCGCGGGCCGCTCCCGCTGCTGCGCTGGCGCGAGCTGGGCGTCACGTTGGAGGACGGCCGGCCCCTCCCGAAGGCTGATCTCGATGCGTCGCTCGTCGCCGCGGGGCGGTGGTCCTTTCTCACGTACCCCAACTACGACGTACTGCTCGCGTACGACTGCGCGCACGCGTATGCGCTGACGTTGGGAATGCTGGCGGATCGAATCGATTAGGGTCGCGGGGCTAGGGTCTCGGGACTAGGGGGAAAACGGCCTCAGGCTGCAAGATGACCAGCGTCCCCCGAGTCCCCAGACCCGAGTCCCTGGTCCCTATTTCACCGGCACGCGCTGCTTCAGCTCTTCCAGCCAGTTGAGGACGACCTGAATGTGATTGCCCGGCACCGTGCCCGCCTGCGCCTCTCCGGCAACGACCATCCCGAGAAACTGTTTCCCATCCGGAGTGATATCGAAGCTTCTGACGTTCGCCGGTGCGTTGCCCTGAGTAAACCGTCGCGGAATCTGTACGGGATTTCCGAAAGCGAAACTCGGCGTCCTCATGACGTTCACAGCCACAAACTGGCCCGGCGCAGGAATGTAAAACAGCTCCGTCCCATCGGGTGACCAGACCGGATGATGCGCGCCCATGTGCTTCATCTGATACTTCGCGCCGGTCGGAGGGAACGGCTCGACAAACACCCAGGACGCTCCCCCTTCGGTCTTGTTGTAGGCGAGCCAGCGGCCATCAGGTGAAAAGACGGCATTGATGGGATCCGGTGACTCGATCCCCCCGAATGGTCTCGCTTTGCCGTCCGCGACCGACAGCACCCAGAGCGACGATATGTTTCGCTGGATCGCGCTGAAAAGGATTGTGCGGCCATCCGGCGACCACGCTTCCGGGCGGTGCGAGGTCCCCTGCTCCGGCTTCGTGAGGCGCTCGGCCGGCATCGTGCCGTCAGCCACCTGTGAAAAGATTGCGACGTCCTTCTCGCGATCGGACTGGAACGCAATGCGATCGCCTTTTGGAGACCACACGGGAAAACGGTTGTTGCCGCCGAAGGTCAGCCGGCGCATCGAGCTCGTTTCCGCGAGGTCATAGAGCCACACAATCGCTTCTTTCCCATCGTCGGTCCCAAAGGCGACGCGGGTGCCATCCGGCGAGACACGCGGAGGCTCATACGGTCCCGGCGGAACGTTCAGTGGCCGCACGTCACCGCGACGATCGACCAAAATCAAATCTCGGTGAAGCGAGCCCAACGACGCCGGGCCGGGGACGTAGGTGAGCGAGCCGGTCTCCGAGATACTGAACTGGGCGGCGCCGGTTGTGCCTCGCCGGACGCCTTCGACGACCGGCACCGGAGCACCGGAGATCTGCAGATTCTTCGGATTGAATGGACTCGCGAAAAGGGTGCCGCCAAGCGCATACACCAGGTGACCAGTGGAAAGGTAGCGCGCGTCGCTTCCTCCTTCCACGATCGTTTTCCGATCCCCGGACTTCAATGACTGCACGACCACTTGCGCGCGATCCCATGCGCTGGCGGCGGGCGCCACAGTAAAGAGCACGGCCTCCCCACCAGGCAGGAGGTGCGGAAATCCGACTTGTTCGCTGCCTTTGACTGGAACGAGCAGCTCCGGCTGTCCGCGGTTGGCCGACACGCGCATGATGCCGCGCGGCTGTGCGAACACAATTCCCTCAGAATCCCAACTGATTCCAAGCGGCGGTTCGGCCGGACAGATGGTCACCGCCGCGCCGCCGGTGATGGCAATCCGCTTGAGCGTCTGGTCGCCGGCCCAAAAGGCGATGAATCTCCCATCAGGGGAAAACGTTGGCTCGACCAGACTCGACAGGTTCTCGGTTCCCGAAACCGGTCTCGCTTCCAGATCGGCCAGCGATCGGATATGGAACCGCTGATTGGCGACGTAGAGCATCCGAGTGCCATCGGAAGAAATCGCGACGAAGTGGAACTGCAGCCCGGTGAACTGCTGGCCGTCGGGCAGCATGAAGGGAAATCGCGTAACCGTGAGAACGGGGGACGGCCTCAACTTCCAGGTCGAATAACCTCCGAGCGCGGCCGCGAGAATGGCGCTCGCGACAATGGGTACCGCGCCCCTCCAAAGCGGCTTCGGTGGCGCAGCTGCGGCAACCGGCCGTGTTGCTGGTGTTGGGGTGGCGTGTGGCTGCGCTGCCACTGCGTCCAGCTCGAAGCGCAGATCTCCGACCGCCTGCCACCGCCGGCGCGGATTCTTCTCCAGACAGCGCTTCAGCACCTCGACGAGCCGCGGATTCAGATCCGCCGGCAACGCGCTCAAATCAGGCTCACGCACCAGTACCGACGCCAAAACCTCCGGCACCGTCTCGCCGGGAAACGCCGGCCGCCCCGTCAGCATCTCGTACAGCACGACACCAAACGAGAAGATGTCACTCCGCGCATCCGCCTGAAACCCCTTCGCCTGCTCCGGCGACATGTACGCCGCGGTCCCCAGAATCATCCCCGCCTGCGTCGCCGCCAGGCTGAAGGTCGGCGACTGTGTCACGTTCGCCGCCGCCGGCGTGTCCACCATCGCCTTCGCCAGCCCGAAGTCCAGGACCTTGACGTGACCTTCCGGTGTCAGCTTGACGTTTGCAGGTTTCAGATCACGGTGCACGATCCCTTTTTCGTGGGCGGCTTCCAGGG
>JACQTH010000153.1 GCA_016210935.1 Acidobacteriota bacterium
CAGCACATTGAAGGCGTCAAGCGAGATCGTCAGCGTCCCGTTCGAGATGACGAACGCGCGCGCCACTCGAGCATCGACCCTCGTCAGATACTGGAACCGGTGGCGGCCGTTGGGGACGGCACGGACGGCTTCGGGTCCCTGCGCCAGATCGTCGACCACCACGAGGCGGGAGAAGGGCTGGCCGTCCTGATAGCGCGCGACCACGCCGGTCCTGAGCTGCCAGGGCAGGCGGGCCGTGCCGGCGATCTTGACCGTAAAGGCACGATCGAAGAACAGCCGGCCACGGGCGAACGTGGCGGCGTTCGGCGTCAGGAACAGCTCGCCCGGTCCGGATTGATCGTTTGATCGGGCTCCGGACCCGCGATGCATCGCCGGACCCACGACGCGGACCGCTGCGGCGCCGAAGAGGAGCCGCCAGCGCTCGTGGCGCCGCTCGAGCTTCAGCACGAGCGCTTCGAAGAAGCTGGCGTGGTCCGGCGGGTTCGTCAGCACCACGCGATCGCGCCCGAAGCTGTCCGGATGCCGATCGAACACAGGCAGGAGCTGATCGTCCGCGCTGCTGATGAGATCGCCGCCAGGATCCGGCATGAGCCGGACCGTGAAATCGGACGGGTCAACCCCTACGTTCGCCGCCGCGATCAGATCGCGATCGCGGCGTCTGATGCCGGTGACCCCGAAGGAAAAACGATCGTGTGGGCTCCACTCGAAGCCCGCAACAACTTCGTCGGTCCAGGGGTTGCGGAGATCCGGATCAATCCCCGAGTCGTTGAGCCCAGACGACCCTGGCCCCAGGCGTGAGATGAGGATGCCGGCTTCGTCCGCCTGAGGCAGGCGATCAGCGTTGTAATCATTCCAACGGTGGACCTCGATCGACGGCGCCGCGGGATCGCCGAACGCAAGATGCGTCAGAGCAAGACGATGGGCGTAGCGGCCGTAGCCGGCGAGCACGTCAATCGCGTCGCTGAGGTGCCATCGAGCTGACACACGCGGCGACGCCTGAACCCAATGGATATCACGCGCGCGCGTGACGTCGAGGCGAATCCCGGCTTCGAGATCGAGGGTGTCGCCGAACGTCCAGCGATCGCTGAGATATGCCGCGATCTCACCGGCCGCCCACCGTGACACGGGGCCGTGCGCCACGTAGGTCCACAATCGTGCAGGGCGAGCGTCGACGAGCTCGCCCACCGTCTCACGATCGGAAAGCCATGTCGTCTGGGCGTCGGCGCGGGTGATGCTGGCGCCGGCCCGCCACATCTGGCGCGTACCGTGTCGTCGAGACCACGTACCGTCCACCGACCAGACCGATAGGCGCCGACCGGCTGCCGGCAAGCGATCCGCGAGCGGCCCTTCGGTGGCCTGATCGGCCGCCGCCGGCGCAAGCCGTCCGGCGCGACGCGCGTCAAGCCGAAGCCGGCCATAGCTTCCGCCAAGTGACCAGCTTCCTCCGATCGCAGCCGCGCTGCGAACTCGGCTTGCGACGTCGAACGATCGCGCGTCGCGAAATCCATCCACGCCCCATGGGTCGTCGCGTGTCGTGTCGCTGAAGGAAAGCGTGGTGGTGACGTTTCGGCGTGGCGACAGCCGCGCAACGGACGTGAGCGTCGCCAGTGTCGCCGCCGCGGCTAGTGTCCTGTCGCGTCGCGCGAAGTGATCCATGGCGATCCGCGTCGCCGACGCCGAAAGCTGCAGGCGATCACGCAACGCCGGTCCTCCGGCGTGCAGCATCACCTCTCTCAGACCGGACAGCCTGTCGAGCGTGACCGCGCGCGTGCGGCTGCTGTTCGCAGGGCTGGTTGGCGACACGCCGACCGCGGCGCCGCCTGACCACTTCGAGGGCGCGGGTCGAGACGTCATGAGCACGACGCCACCGGGGCCGCGATGTTCGACCGGTAACAACGCGGACGCCAGCGCCACATTGCGGAACGACGAAAAGTCCGGATAGAGGAGCGGAACGCCCGGCACGTCGGGGCGTGTGATGTCGCGCGCGTTCCACACGTAAGAGGTCTGTGCCCAGGATGAGCCGTTGACACCGATCAACGCGGGACGTCCGGTGGTGAGTCCGCCTCCATCGATGCGATCCACGACGGCGAGCGGATCAACGGTCTCGAAGATCGCCCAGGGCGATCGTCCGGAGGGAAGGTCTGTCAGGAGTGATTCGTCGAACCAGGGTCCAAAGAAAGGAAGAGTGGTTGATTGTGCGGCGGCGATCGAGACCGGGCCAAGGCCTGATCCCAGGTGGACGCAAAGGAGTACGCCGACTGAGAGAGCGATACGCTGGGCCATCGCATTTCCGGGGCCTAACCGACGAACTTATATCCCAGACCGTGGATGGTGAGGATGTATCGGGGATGTTTCGGGTTGGGCTCGATCTTCTGGCGCAGCCAG
>JACQTH010000160.1 GCA_016210935.1 Acidobacteriota bacterium
ATCGAATCCGTTGGCGCCCGTCAGGGGCAGAACGTCACGATGGCCGCAACACTCGGGATTCCCGTTCTCAGCGGGCCGCCGCCACCGGCACGACTGGAAACGCTGGTGGGCCGGCGACAGCATCGGGGCCTCTGGCTGAGAAGCGGGTTCCGGCCCCTGGGCGGGTACGGAGCTCGCGCGCGCGTCGCCGTCTCGTAAGTTATTGAATTCGAATCCCAAAACTCGCCTCCGTCATCGGGAGCCCGCAGTGGCCCCGATGGACGGTTCAACCCACTAATCCAACTATATCAAACATTGTGCCAGACTCGGCCGCCAGGTCAAAGCTCATCCTCGGTCGGGGCTCAGGCGGAAGACCGACAAAGCCGCCTCACCGCCTCCTCCACGCGCTTCGCCGACGCCGCATAGTCCTCACCGCGTAATTCCAGCGGCGCGCCAAACGTCACATGCACTGTCCCAGGCTTGGCCATCTTCCAGCGCGGATGGAGCACGCGGTCGACCCCTTCGAGGCAGACCGGCACGACCGGAACGCCGAGCTTCGCGGCGATCATGCCGACGCCGGGCCGAAACGACTTGATGTGGCCGGTCGCCGCCCGTTCCCCTTCCGGATAAATCAGGATGGACGATCCTTCGCTGACCAGCTCCCCGATGTATTGCAGCGTCTGACGGGCGCCCGCCTCGCGCTGCGGGATGGGAAACGCGTAGAAGAAGAACGCCGCGAGGTAGTAGTTCAGGCTGTTGGTGAACCACTGGCGGCGCGTGAACTGTTCGGGAAAGAAATGCGCCTTGAAGAATTCCTTCGCCATGGCCGTCGAGACCCGGTAGCGATGACGTCGAGGCAGCGCGATCAGAACCACGGGCGTATCCATGTGGCTCTGATGATTCGACGCAAAGATGACCCCTCCTTCGAACCCCTCGAGATGCCGGAGCCCGTGAACTCGAACGTGTGCGAACACCCGCGCGATCGGGAGAATCCAGGTCGCCAGACTCGCAGCGCGGATCCACCGGACGATGGGGTGCCGATTCCATCCCGGGAACTCGAACTGCTCGCGCGGCGGGCCTTCGGCAGAGACGGGACGCTCGACGAGCGCCTGCAGCTCGCCGATCGTCCGCGCTTCGCTGAACGCCGCTTCGTCGACGCTCTTCTGCAGCGAGTCCTCGAGAGCGACCATCAGCTCCACGCGCTCGAGCGAGCTCAGCCCGAGCTCCTGCAGCGTGGTCGTGGCCGAGACGGGCCGATGGCCCGCGTAACGCGCCAGCAGAGGTGCGAGGCCGCCGGCCTGCGTGTCTCGCGCAGGTGGGCGCCCCCCCTCGGTGACCCACGTCTTGATCTCCCGGCGTTTCAGCTTCTTCGTGCCCTCGGTCCGCGGGAGCGACCCACCGGGCCAGACGCTGACGCTCCGGATGCGTTGATGATCGGCGAGCTGCCGGTTTGCGTCCCGCACGAGGTCATCAGCGGCCGGCGCATCCGGCTCGAGCACCAGAACGGCATGGGCGCGTTCTTCGCCTCCAGTGGTGCGTCCGACCACCGCGGATTCGCGAACTCCGGGCAGCTGGTTCAGAACTTTCTCCACATCGTCCGGGAAGACGTTGAGTCCTTCCGGCGTGACGATCATTTCTTTCTTGCGCCCGCGGATGTACAACTGCCCGTCTTGGTCGACCTCACCGATGTCGCCGGTGTGGAACCATCCGTCCGGGTCGAAGGCCGCCTGGTCCTCGCGCGTGCCGCCCACGTATCCCGACGTGACGTTTTCGCCGCGGACGAGGATTTCGCCGTCGGGCGCGATCTTCACCTCGACGCCGGCGATCGCCTTGCCAACCGATCCTTTGTGGGCGGCAAAAGGATGATTCAGGCTGACGATCGGCGCGGTCTCGGTCAGGCCGTAGCCCTGGATGACGAGAAACCCCAGACGTGACCAATATTCCTCGAGCGCGGGATCGAGGGGCGCCGCGCCGACGAGGAAGCTCCAGAACTTCATCCCGAAGAGCCGATGCACGCGTCGATACCGCCACCAGCGCGCGGCGACGTGCATCTTTTCGGCGGAGGGTGTCGCGGCTTCCGGAATCGTGCGCGAGACATGCTCGCGCAGGACTTCCAGGATCTTGGGCACGGACACCAGGACCGACACGCGCCGCCTCTTGATCTGCCGGATGATGTCGTTCGGGTTGTATCCGCGGATGAAGATGGTCACACCCGGCAGCATCGGCGGAATGAAGGTCGCCATCGCCTGGCCGAACATGTGACTGAGAGGCAGGAGATTGAGAAAGCGGATCGGGCGAAACGGGCGGGCGTACTTGCGGTACTTGGCGACTTCGCGCTCTATCGGGACGATGTTCGCCAGGATGTTGCGATGGGTGATGAGGACCCCCTTGGGCTCGGCGGTTGCACCCGACGTGAACAGAATCTCGACGACATCATCCTTGGAGAAGGCGACCGCCGGCGGACTGCCGCGGACGCTCCACTCGAGATCCTTGAGCAGCCAGACCGCGGCCCCCTCGATCGGGCGCTCGCAGTCGACGTCCTCGCCCGCAAGTACAAGCGGCGCCCCGGTGATGCGCCGCACCCGGCCGACGAGGTCGCGCGACGACCGGTAGTCGATCGGGACGACAACCGTGCCGGCCAGGATGCATCCCCACAGCGCGACGACCCACTCCGGTCGATTCTCCGACCAGAGGACGACCTTGTCGCCCTTCCCGAGCCCGCGTTGCGCCAGCCGTGCGGCGAAGGCGCGGCTCGCATGTCCGATGTCCGCGTACGAGTGACTCCAGCTGCGATACCCATCGTCATAGACGAGGAACTCGCCGTCGAGTTTGGCCAGATCCTCGAAGACATCAGCCAGCGTGTCGCGTGGCATCTGAGGGGGATTATGGCATGTGGTGAATTGGTGAACTTGTGAATCGGTGAACTGGAAGAAACAAGCTGTAAGCGAGCAGGGTAGAACCGATGATATGGTGTTGAAAGTCATTCACGAACTCACACTCGCCAACTCACGAATTCACCAACTCACCAATTCACCAACTCACCAATTCATGCTTGTCACTCTCGACCTCATCCGCGCCGCCGCCGACCGCATTCGACCGGTCGTCACCCGGACGCCGCTGGTTCCAGTCAGGCCGGCGGGGAGCGCGAACCCGCTGCTCGCCAAATGCGAGAACCTGCAGCGGGCGGGCGCCTTCAAGATTCGGGGCGCCTTCAACATGATGTCGCAGCTTCCGGAAGAGGCGCGCGCGCGAGGGGTGATTACGTATTCCTCAGGAAATCATGGCCAGGCGGTGGCGCTTGCGGCCAGTCTCCTCAAAACGCCCGCGGTCATTGTCATGCCGACGACGGCGCCTTCGATCAAGGCTGAAGGCGCCAGGCGGCTTGGCGCTGAGGTTATTTTCGAAGGGCTGACGTCGATCGATCGCCGTGCACGCGCAGAAAAGGAAGCCCTCGCGCGGCGGTTGACCATCGTGCCGCCGTTCGATCACGAATCGATCATCGCGGGCCAGGGAACCATCGGATTGGAGATTCTCCAGGATCGTCCCGACGTGACGACAGTGTTCGTGCCGGTCGGCGGGGGAGGACTCATCTCCGGCGTCTCCGCCGCTCTGAAGCACAGTCGTTCCGGCATCCGAGTCATCGGCGTCGAACCGTCAGGCGCGCCGAAGATGAGGGCGGCGCTCGACGCCGGCCAGGTCGTCACGCTCGAGAAGACGCACAGCGTGGCCGACGGATTGGTGGCCGTTCGTGCCGGCGATCTGACGTTCGCGCATGTCCGCGCCTTCGTCGACGAAATCTGGACGATCGACGACGTCGAGATCATTCAGGCCGTGCGCTGGTTGTTCAAGGAGTCAAAACTGGTGGTGGAGCCCAGCGGCGCCATCGCCGTCGCCGCGGCGCGGCGGTACATCGCGGAGCATCCGAAGGTGCGTGACGTGGTGGCCGTGGTGAGCGGGGGCAACGTCGCCGCCGAGGCGTTTGCGGAATACATCACCGGCACGGATCCGAGGAGCACCAGCGGTATCCCGACGCGGCATTAGTCGTGTGCGACACGGGAAGGCCTACGGGCGGGTTTCGAACAGTGGTCGCAGATCTGTGCGCATTCTGGCCGTCGCTGGAAATGTGATTGTACGGAAGCGCCGGCGCGCCTCACGGTAGCGGGTACCAGGTCTGGGGCCTGTACGGCGTCTCGCTGCAGAAGTTCGGCCAAGCCAATAGCGTCGTGACACGCTCAATCTACGTGTTCAGTACATCGCCGCGGGTGAGGTCGGCCCTTCACCTCACGATGCGAGCACGGGTTGAAGATTCTTCACATTCCGTG
>JACQTH010000157.1 GCA_016210935.1 Acidobacteriota bacterium
ATCTTCAGCGGGTTGCTTCGTCAGTAGCGCGATGAAGTCAGCGAGGCTCGATATCCGTGGTCGAGCAAAAATTCCGATGCGCTGCGCGTTGTGACCCGTCGAGCGCCGACTGATGCCGAATGGGAGGCGCTGCGGTTTGCGTGGCGGGTCTGCGCGCACGTCAAATCGAACGCGGTCGTTTTCACAAGCCACGATCGCACGATCGCGATCGGCGCCGGTCAGATGAGCCGCGTCGACGCGGTCAAGCTCGCGGTCATGAAGGCGGAGGAACGTGGCGAGCGAGACCGTCTCGCGGGATCTGTAGTTGCGTCAGACGCCTTCTTCCCCTTCGCGGACGGCATCGTCGCGCTGGTGCGGGCGGGCGCGACAGCCGTGGTGCAGCCGGGCGGATCAGTCCGCGACGCGGAGGTCATCGCTGCCGCGGATCAACAGGGATTGGCGATGGTGTTTACGGGGCGGCGCCACTTCAAACACTAGCGCCGCCAAGGTGCCTGGGGTGCCTAGAGTGCCTAGAGTGCCAGAGGGTGCCTTGGGGTGCGCTCGCACGTCCTGCACTTTAGGCACCTCAGGCACTTCAGGCATTAGGCACTCTGTTACACCGCCGCCTCGTCAATCGCCGCCAGCAGCTCCGCCGGCGTGACGGCGGCCGGACCGAACTTGCCAACCGCGACACTCGCGGCGTAATTGGCCAGGCGGGCCGCGTCCGCGAGCGGCGCGCCGGCGGCCAGTCCCAGCGCCAGCGAGGCGATCACGGTATCGCCGGCGCCGGTCACATCCGCTACTTCACGCGCGGTCGCCGGCAGGTGCAGCTCGCCGGTTTCGTCGCACAAGGTCATGCCCTGTTCGCCGCGCGTCACCAGGACCGCGTCGCAGCCTGCCCGCTCGCGAAACGCCCGCGCCACGCGCGCGGCGTCCTCGTCCGTGCGGATCCGGAGATGCGTCGCCACGGTCGCCTCGTGATGATTCGGCGTGATGATCGACGATCCCGCATAGTAGGCGAGATGCGGGATCTTCGGATCGACCAGCACCTTGATGCCGCGCCGGCGCGCGCGCTCGTTGGCGCGCGTCATCAGGAGCGGCGTGACGGCGCCCTTCAGATAGTCCGACACGATGACGATCGAGGCCGAGTCGATGCGCCGCGTCATCTCGCTGATCAATGACTCCTCGACTTCGCCGGCGATCTCCACGTCGGACTCGTAGTCGATTCGCGCGACCTGCTGGTTCCGGCGCGTCACGACCCGCATCTTCGTCGTTGTCCGTCGGCCGCGATCCCGCACGAGACCGCTGCCGTCGATCCCGAGGTGCGCCAGCTCCTGCTGCAGCCGATCGCCTTCGCGGTCGTCGTCTCCGATAACGCCCACGAGCTCCACACGTCCGCCGAGCGCCCGCAGGTTGTGCGCGACGTTGGCCGCGCCCCCGATGCGGAACTCGTCGCGCTCGAACAGCACGACCGGGACCGGCGCTTCCGGCGACAACCGCTCGACCTGTCCGACCACGAAGTGATCGAGCATGACGTCGCCGATGACGAGGATCCGTTGATCGCGAAAGCCGTCGAGGGTCGCCCTGAGATGGTTCATGGGTTCAAGGTGCGAGGTGCAAGGTGCGGGGTGCAAACATGGTCCAGGGTTCGTAAGGTCTGAGATCAGGCACGAGTGGGTGGGGCCTCCGGCCCTTCGACTTCGCTCAGGGCAGGTCTATCCGCGGCAAACGGCAGCGTGATGAGGACGAGGAACAGCATCAGGAACTCGGAGTCGCCGAAGTTGTGCTCGAACATGCCGGCGGTGATCATGGCAACGATGGCCGCCAACCCGATCGAGGCGAGACACAACTGCCGGCGGGCACGGATCATCCGGACCAGGCCCGCCGCCGCGTATCCAACGAACCCGAGCCACACCAGAAGCGCGGGAATGCCGCGCTCCGCGGCGATCTGGAGCGGCACGTTGTGCAGATGCGGGTTCTGTTTCTCCACGGCGTCGGGGCCGCGATATTGGGGATACAACGGCTCCACCATATTCGGCCCGACACCGGTCCACGGATCGGCGCGGATCATGCTGAAGCCGGCATGCATCATCGCGACCCGATCGCGCCGGGTCGGATCCTGCGGATCGAACACCGAGTTGAACCGATCCATGACCCCGTTGGGAGCGAGCGCAAAGAACACCACCGCGACGGCAGGCAGGATGACGAGCAGCTTGAAATCCTTCAGGGCCAGAAGCAGCGCGATGGCGGCGCACGCGCCGACCCAGGCGCTGCGCGACAGGGTGAGGGCAAGGGCGACCAGCAACGCCGGCATGACCAGCGCCGGCCAGATGCGATCCTCGCGGTCGAAGAGCACGCGCGCCACCGACGCGCAGACGACGAGCATCAGCAGCCCGGAGTACGTCATGTAGTGCCCCATGCTCCCTTGCGGCCGCTGACCGAGGTGGTTGTATTCGAGCATCGCGTACTGAATGACGCCGAACGCTGCGGTGGCCGCTCCCACGGTCACGATCACCTGAATGACGAGGGGGGCGCGGGATCCGCGGGCGAGGTGATACACCGCCGGCACGATCAGGAAGAGCACGAGCTGCTTGGAATCGACGAGGCTGACGCCGGGATCGACGGAGAAGACCGACGCGATGAGCGTGACGGCCGCATAGCCGGCGAGCGGCCAGAAGAATGGCGGGACCGCGGGCTTGGTGTGATGCCAGGCGAGCCACACGACCCACGCGACCAGCGTCAGCGCCAGCAGGATGTCGGCGGCGGCGATCGAGAGCTGCAGCGCGCCGGCAAAGCCGATCATGGCGAGCAGGCCGATCGTTTCGATCCAGTCGCGGCGTTCGGCGCTGCCGGCGGTGAGGGTGATGGCGTGGGGCATTATTTGCTCAGCGACTCGCATCGACATTGGTCGCCGGCCGCGGCGCGGCGAGCGCCCGCTCGGCGGCGGCGACGACCGCCTCCGGCGTCATCCAGGTCAGGCAACGAAAGTCGCCCGGAATGCAGCGGCGCTGATCGCAGGGCCGGCACGGCAGATCGCCGATCTCGACCGCTTCGTGCGCGAACGCGGGATCGCGCCACGGCGCGGATCTCGCCGGGAGCGTCGGTCCATATAACCCTATCACCGGGACAGGCGTCGTGGCGGCGATGTGCAGCGGGCCGCTGTCGCCGCCGATGAAAAGAGCCGCCCGCATCGCCAGCGCGCGAAGCTCCGACAGATCGAGCTCGCCACAGTCGAGCACGGGATTCCAGCCAAGCCGCCGCGAGACCTCGCGCGTGATGGTCGCGGATGCGTGCCGATCCGAAGGTCCGGAGCTCACGACAAAGCGCCTGCGCGGATCGGCCTGCGCCAGGCGCACGATCGTCTCGGTGAACGACTCGAGTGGCCAGCAGCGGAATCGGTTGCCCGCGCTCACGTGCAGGAAGACGACCAGGGTGCCGCTCGGCGCACCCGCCTGCCGGAGCTTCGCCTGCAGGCGGGCATCGACTTCCTGGTCCGCCGCCATCTCGAGCGGCTCGCGCGAAGGATCCGGCCCGCTGATCCCGAGCGGCGCGAGCAGATCGAACTGGTTTTCGACGGAATGGCGCGCACCCAGCTCCCGTGATCGCTCCACGACACGCGAATACATCCACGTTCGTCCGGCGATCGTGTAGCCAATCCGAACGGGCGCTCTGGTCGCCCAGGCGAGGAGCGAGCTTCGCGGCCCGCCATGAAAATCGATGACGAGATCGTAGGCGGCGCGTCGAAGCCGCGCGACGAGCTTCAGGTCGTCCCGCACGCGGCCGGGGCCGCGCGCCCTCCGCACGACGATGACCTCGTCGAGGTGGGGGTTGCCCGCAACGATCGGCGCGGCGGCCTGCTCCACGAGATAGGTCAGTCTGGCCCGCGGAAACCGCCGCCGCAGGGCACGAATGGCCGGCGTGGTGAACACCACGTCGCCAACGAGGCGAAGGCGGATGAGAAGGATGTTCAGATCGTTCACATTCCTTAAGGTGCCTGAAGTGCCTAGAGTGCCTGAAGTGCCTGAGGTGCAAGAGTGCGATGGTCTACATCTTCGGCACCCCAGGCACCTTGGGCACCCTAGGCACTTTACGCACCCTACGGCTCTATTGTCGCCTCGTCTATCAGCATGACCGGAATGTCATCTTTAATCGGATAGACGCGGTTGCACTCCTTGCATTTGAGCGCGGTCCCGTTCTTGACAAGCTCGACGGGAGTTTTGCAGTTGGGACAGGCAAGGATCTCGAGCAGCTCAGGATCGACCGGCATCACACGCCTCCGCGGTCACTATAGCAGCAACGAAGCTTTGCTGTTCGCTGCGAGAGCGGATCTGTGGAAGAATCGTAGCTCGTGGCTTCCGCCTGAGTCGTGGCTTCCGGCTAAGTAACGCACATGCGCAGATTTTACCCCGCTAGACATCTTCTAAAGCCGGTTCCCTTCCGAATGAGGCAAGTTTCGGCTTTAGAAGCTGTCTTATACCGGATTCTGGTTGCGACCCGCATAACGGCCTTGGCACTCTTCGTTCTGACTGGGGCCACAGGCCTCGCGCAGGAACCGCCCGTTCGGCGGACGGCGGAGGCGTTTTACCA
>JACQTH010000163.1 GCA_016210935.1 Acidobacteriota bacterium
CCGCGCTGTCCGGGCTAAGGCCCCGGAAAGGAATAAAGGTGGCATCCTGGACGCAGATGCATCCCGCCGGGCTGCGTTGCTCATCGCTTACATACACCCGGTATGCGCGCTCTTCGCGCCTTGCCGGGCGGGCGCCTCGACGCCCAGGATGCCACCTTTATTCCTTTCCGGGGCCTAACCGTCGTTCCTGGCTTCTTGGAATAATGATGCGACCCCTCGTGTTCTGGTCGCCAAGGAGGAAGCTTTCGATGAAATCTCTCGTTGTCGGAGCCATCATCCTGTCACTGGCCGTCGTCACCGCCGCGGCGCAACCCTTCGACGACGCTCAGGGCGGGCCCAAGCCTGAGACGATCAAAGGACACCTCATCGACGTCGCCTGCGGGACCGAAAAGGACGCGAACGCCAAGACGGCCGCCAAGCACGACAAGCCGTGCCTGCAGATGGACGATTGCGTGAAGAGCGGCTACGGCGTGATGACCGCGGAGAACACGTTCTACAAGTTCGACAACGCGGGCAACCAGAACGCGCGCAAGCTGATCAGGGCGACCGATAAGGCTGCGGACTGGCGTGTAACGGTGGTGGGGACGATTTCCGGCGAAAAGATCGCTGTCCAGACGATGGCGTTGGATAAGTAATTGCTCAGGACACGGGGTTCGGGATTTGGGATTCGAGATTCGTGGGTTGGCGTCTTCCGAATCCCGATCCCCGAATCCCGAACCCCGTGAGGGACGTTCATTCGTGCCTGACGATCTCTGCTATGCCTCCGCTTCCGACCTCTCGCGCCTGATTCGCGCGCGCCAGGTGTCGGTCGCCGAGGTCGTCGACGCACATCTCGAACGGATCCACCGCCTCAATCCCACGGTCAACGCCGTCTGCACGCTCGTCGCGGAGCGGGCCCGCGATGAAGCTCGCGCGGCCGACAAGGCGTTGGCCAGCGGGGTCGAGCCCGGTCCGCTCTTCGGCCTCCCGATCGGTATCAAGGATCTCGTCCTCACCAAAGACATCCGCACCACATTCGGGTCGCGCATCTACAAGGATTTCATTCCGGATCGCGACGCGCTGCACGTCGAACGGCTGAAGAGGGCCGGGGCCATCATCATCGGCAAGACGAATACGCCCGAGTTCGGCGCCGGATCGCAGACGTTCAACGACGTCTTCGGCGACACGCGCAATCCGTACGATTTGACAAAGACCTGCGGCGGCAGCAGCGGCGGGGGCGCGTCCGCGCTCGCCTGCGGGATGGTGGCGCTCGCCGACGGCAGCGATCTGGGCGGATCGCTGCGCAACCCGCCGAGCTTCTGCAATGTCGTCGGCCTGCGGGACGCGGTGGGGCGCGTGCCTGACTGGCCCACGAAGACGCCGCGTCAGGCGTTGTCGGTCCTGGGGCCAATGGCCCGCACGGCGGCCGACGCCGCGCTGCTGCTCTCAGTGATGGCGGGCCCGGACGCGCGAGACCCTCGGTCGCTCCCGGAGCCTGGCTCCGAGTTCGCACGGCCGCTCTCGCGCGACTTCAACGGCACGCGCCTCGCGTGGACGCCCGATCTCGGACGCTATCCCGTTGACCCGATCGTGGTGGAAATCTGTCGCCGGTCGTGTCGCTCGTTCACGGATCTTGGCTGCAGCGTCCAGGAAGCGCACCCTGATGTTGCAGGCGCCGACGATATCTTCCAGGTATTGCGAGGGTGGCTCTTCGCGTCGCAGCACCGCGCGGAGCTCGCACGCTATCGGGATCTGATGAAGGACACCGTCGTGTGGAACATCGAACAGGGGCTCGCGCAGGATGCCGAGAGCCTCGCGCGTGCGGAGCGGGAGCACCAGGGGCTTGCTGCGCGCGCCGCGTCATTCATGCAGCAGTTTGAGTTTCTCGTCCTTCCCGTTTCACAGGTCCCGCCGTTTCCCATCGAACAGCGTTGGGTCACCTCGATCAACGGCGTGCCGATGCACACCTATATAGACTGGATGGCGACCTGTTACGCCATAACCCTGACGGGGCTTCCGGCCATTTCCGTACCGTGCGGCTTCACACCCGGCGGTCTTCCAATCGGGCTTCAAATCGTCGGACGCCCGCGCTCGGAGTTCAGCGTTCTGCAGCTTGCGCACGCCTTCGAACAGGCGACGAGGGTGGGAAGCATTCGGCCTGAATTGAAAGATGTTCGAACATTCCGAAGCACTCGAGGCGGTCTCTAGAAAGGCGTAACCGCTAGAGAACGCCGAGAACGCAGAGAAAGTAAAAACCTTTTGTAACTGTGCGGTCTCCGTGGTCTCTGCGGTTTGCCTTTTCGGCGACCTTCACGGGCTGCTAGAGGTCGTAGCGCAGCTATTGTATGCTCCCTTTCGCGATGACACTCAGCCGGCGGCAGTTTCTCGTCAGCACAAGCGCGTACGTCGGCTGGTCCGCTCTGGCACGTACGCAGGAGCCTGGCAACAGCGCCTTTCGGCACGGCGTCGCGA
>JACQTH010000164.1 GCA_016210935.1 Acidobacteriota bacterium
CGCTCGCCAACGCCGTCCAGGCGGAGGCAACCGCGCGCGGCTATGCGACGTTCATCGGGACCGCGGCAGACGACCCGGCATCGGAGGTGGCCATCATCGAAGCCTTTCATCGCCAGCGCGTGGCCGGGCTCGTCGTCGCCACGCTGGCCACGGATCAATCTGACGATCTGCTGACGCGGCTGGCGGCGCACCGGCTCCCGCTCCTGCTCGTCGGACGGAAACTGGACGATCCTCATGTGGACTCCGTGCTCGCGAACTACCGCCGCGGAGGCCTCCTGGCGACGGAGCACCTGATCGATCTCGGTCATCGACGAATGGCGTTCATCGGCGCGCAGGTGTCCGACGCGGATCGTGTTGGCCGCCTGCGCGGGTATCTCGACGCGCTCGAGCGTGCCGGACTCCCCATCCGACCGGAGTACATCGTCGGACCGAGTCGCAGCGCGAGCCCGCGCTATTCGACGCAACTCACGGGCTACGAGTGCGCGCAGCGGTTGTTGCGGCTGCCGTCGCGGCCGACGGCGATATTCGCCCGCAACGACTACACGGCCATCGGCGCGCTTCAGGCGCTCCAGGAAGCGGGCCTGAAGGCTCCGGATGACATTTCCGTCGCCGGGTTCGACAATGTGCCGCTGGCGGCCGTGATGGCGCCCGCCCTGACGACGGTCAGCCAGCCGACGGAGGAAGAAGGACGGCTTGCGGCGGAGTTCCTGCTGGCGCGGATCGAACGGCCCGGGGACGAGATGCAGAAACGCCAGCTGGTGCTCGAATGCAATCTCATCGTGCGGGCATCGACCGCCGCGCCAAAAAGATAAGGAGAACGTATCTGATGGCATCGCTGAACGGCAAGGTCGCGCTGGTGACCGGCGCCAGCAGCGGCATCGGCCGCGCGACGGCGCTCGAGCTCGGACGGCAGGGCGCGTCGATCGCGGTCCATTACTTTCAACGCCAACAGAGCGCGGAGCGCGTGGCGCGGGAGATCTGCGATCGCGGTGTGCGGGCCGACGTCTTTCAGGCTGACGTCTCTAAGACCGCGGACGCGCGTGCCCTCGTGGAGGCCGCATGGGAGCGTTTCGGGGCGATCGACATTCTGATCAACAACGCGGGCGATCTGGTCGAGCGCCGGTCGTTGACACAGATGTCGCAAGAGCGCTGGCGCCAGGTCATCGATCTGAATCTATCGAGCGTCTTTTTCTGCTGCCAGGCCGTGGCGCCGCGCATGATCGAGCGGCGCACGGGCGTCATCGTCAATGTGTCCTCCGTCGCGGCGCACAACGGCGGGGGTCCCGGCGCACTGGCTTACGCGGCGGCGAAAGGCGGCGTGATCTCGCTGACCAAAGCGATCGCCAAGGAACTGGCGCCTCACGGTATTCGGGTCAATGCCGTTTCGCCCGGGTTGATCGACAACACGGCGTTTCATGAGCGTTTTACACCGCGTGAGAACTTCGAGGCCATCGCCAGGACGGTGCCGCTCGGCCGGGCCGGTCAACCCGGGGACGTGGCGAGCGTCATCGTGTTTCTCGTGCGAGACGAGAGCGCGTACCTGGTCGGCGAAACCATTGAGATCAACGGCGGCATGTTCATGAAATAGTTCGCGTCGCGCCGGTTGTAGAACTCGAGCCGTGAGTCTGATGCAGATCCCGCACCTCCGCTGGTACATCATCAGCCTCGTCTTTCTGGCGACGGTCATCAACTACATCGACCGGCTGACGATCTCTGTCCTGGCGCCGATCATTACGAAGGATCTCGGACTCACGAACCTCCAGTTCGGCACGATCACCACCTCGTTCCTCCTCGCGTACACGGTGAGCCAGGCACTCTCCGGCCGGCTGTACGACATCGTCGGGACACGCCGCGGTTTCACGATCTCCGTCACGGTGTGGTCCCTCGCGGCGATGGCGACCGCGGCGGTGCGGAGCCTTTCGGGCCTCAGCGCCGTCCGGTTCGTGCT
Organism: Acidobacteriota bacterium; assembly: GCA_016210935.1. Lineage (GTDB taxonomy): Bacteria > Acidobacteriota > Vicinamibacteria > Vicinamibacterales > JACQTH01 > JACQTH01. Next base: position 1,949 of record JACQTH010000164.1, read on the forward strand.
CGGACTTGGCGAAGCTGGCAACTGGCCGGGCGCGGCGAAAACCGTCGCCGAGTGGTTCCCCGTGCGCGAACGGGCATTCGCGATGGCGATCTTCAACAGTGGGGCCGCACTGGGCGCGGTCGTCGCGCCTCCTCTGATCGTCTGGCTGCAGCTGCGGTATGGCTGGCAGATGACGTTTGTGGCGACGGGGCTGCTCGGGTTCGGATGGTTGGTCATCTGGCTCCTCGTCTTTCGCAAGCCGGAGCAGCATCCATGGATGACCCCTTCGGAGCGCGCGTTGATTGAGAGCGATCGCGCGATGGCAGACGAGACGGCCACCGGCTGGTCGGCACTTCTTCACTACCGGCAGGTCTGGGCGATCGTTGTGGCCCGGTTCATCACGGATCCGATCTGGTGGCTCTACATCACGTGGCTGCCGAAGTATTTGAGCGATGCCCGCGGCTTCAGCCTCGTTCAAATCGGCCTCTACGCATGGGTCCCCTATCTTGCGGCTGACGTCGGCAGTCTGTCGGGCGGGTACGCGTCCGGCGCCCTCATCAGGCGCGGATGGAGCGTCGATCGTGCTCGGAAAATCGTGATTACGGCTGCCGCCCTGTTGATGCCCGCCGGCGTGCTCGCGGTGCGGGCCACGGATCCCATGGTGGCGCTCGCCTTGATGTGCGTCGTGCTGTTCGCGTTTCAAGTCTGGATCAACAATGTGCAAACGCTCCCGAGCGACTTTTTTCCGGCCACCGACGTCGGCTCCGTCGCCGGCCTGGGTGGCATGGGCGCCGGGACTGGGAGCATGTGCTTCACGCTCCTCACGGGCTGGATCGTCGACCGGTTTTCGTACACGCCCGTGTTTACCATCGCCGGACTGCTCGGCCCGGTTGGAACGCTCGTGCTGTTCGTCGTTGCGGGGCGTATCCGACGACTCCCAACCCAGACACAGGCTTTGTATGCAAATGCCTAGCTGTGCCACCCGACCGTTCATCGCCGCTCTGCTGCTTCTAGCCGGATCGGGACCGGCGACCGCCCAGATACCGACATTCTCGGAGCTTGTCTCCGTGAGGGTCCGACTGAAACCGGAGCTTGAAGGGGTTCACCCACGCGTCTTCGTCACGGCGGCGGAGCTGGAGACGCTGCGACAACGCGCCCAGTCGACTCACCGTGGTGCCTGGATGCGCGTTCTCGAGAACCTGGTCGCCACCAGGCGTGAGCCGCCGCCGCCGCCGGGGCCGCAGGAGCGGCGCTCGCAGAACAATGTCGCGTTTGCAATTGCGGAGATCAGCCTCGCGTACCAAATCGAGCGGAAACCCGAATACCTGGCTGCTGCGCGCCGGTGGATTCTGGCGGCGATCGACTATGAGCCGTGGGGATACACGTACGACAAGCCCAATATCGATCTGGCCGCGGGTCATCTGCTCTACGCGATTGGTTGGGCATACGATCTGCTCTATCACGATTTCTCCACGCCGGAGCGGGTCAGGATCCGGGCATCGCTCGAGCGGCACGCGACGCTGGTCGCGGATCATTTCAGTCCCGGGCCGGGGAAGCGATTTGCCTTTACTCAGAACCACAACTTCATCCCTACATCCGGCCTGGCCGTGACGGCTCTGGCGCTGATGGGCGAATCGGAAGCCGCGCCCCGATGGGCAGCACTCGCCAGGGCGCACCATCATCGCGCCGGCATGTTGCTCAGTCCCGACGGGTATTACTACGAAGGCGTTGAATACTGGATCTTCTCGACGCCGTGGCTCGTGCACTTCCTCGACGCGTGGGAGCATTCAACGGGCGAGAGCCTCTGGGACCGTGACCTGTTCCGCAACTGGAAGCTGTATCTCGCCCATTCGCTTCTGCCCGATGGACAGAACGTGTTCGACTTCGGTGATATCTGGGAAGGTCCGCTGACGCGTGCGGGCCGCGGCGCCGAATACCCACGCGTGTATCCAGGACGCACGCTGCAGAGCAACTACAACGTCCTGTATGGAGTCGCCGCCCGCCTGCGCGACCCCGAAACGCAGGCGGTCGCGGATCGCTATGCCTCCTTCAGTCACAGCAACCTCGAGGAATACTGGACGCTGTTGTGGCGCGATCCTGCACTGAAACCAGCTCCGATCGATCGAATCCCGCTTCTTCATCATTTCGAAGACTCCGGGGTCGTCTTTTACCGGACGTCGTGGGGCGCAGATGCGACCGCGCTCGCGTTCAAGGCGGGCCCGCCCGAAGGCCATCGCGTCGCGGCGCTGTTGCCGCAGATTCCTGAATGGCGTTTGAGCGGCGGTCATGCGCATCCGGACGCCAACAGCTTCATCATCTGGGCGAACGGGCGGTATCTCACCGGCGACACCGGATATGTAGGGCTCCCGCAGGCGCGGCATCACAACACGGTGACCGTTGGCGGTATCGGCCAGGGGAAGGAAGGGAAACACGACGTGTGGTCCGGGATGCCCTCCGATCGGTTGGCGACGATCCGGATCTCGAGTGTCACCCACCAGGCCGGGCGATTGCGGATCGCCGCCGACGCGGCTGGCGCCTATCCAGCCGAGTCAGGATTACGACGCTTCACCCGATCGTTCACGTTCGCCGCGCCCGCAACATTCGTTGTCGAGGACGACATCGAGGTCGAGCGTCCGACGCTGATCGAATCCTACCTGCACGCAGACACGCCTATCAGCTCCAGCGGCAACGATTTCGTCATTCAACAGGGTGGGGTGCAGCTTCGGGGACAGATTGCCTCTCAAACGCCGCTGCGGACGCGAGCCGGTGAGACGAACCTGACGTCTCCGGGGAAACCTGGATCGATCGAGAAAGGCGAGACGGATCAGCGCGGTTATGAGATCGTCATTCAGACCGCCTCGCCGGTCAGGAAGCTCGATGTCACTGTGACGCTGAGGGTCCAGCGCGAGGGATCCTTGTAGCGGGCTACGGGCTACAGGCTTCGGGCTACAGGGGGCTACAGACTACGGGCGTCGGCGGTTCAGCCAGATTGCACTGGATTCTGCCGTCCCACAGCCTGGAGCCCGTAGCCCGCAGCCTGAAGCCCGTAGCTTATTTCGGATACCAGTTCGCGCGACGAACCTCGATCCCGGCCGCGCCGAGCCCGCTTTCCAATTCCTGCAATCCCCTGGTCGTGGGTTCCGTTCTCACACCATCGCGACCGACACGTGCCACCCAGTCCTGATCGTAGTGATACGGATACACCACCTTCGGCTTGAACTCCGTTATGCACTCGATCGCCCCGGCGGGCTCCATACGCTTCAGAGGCACGTTCATCGGAAAGAAGGCGACCGCGATATGCTTCAACGCCCGGACCTCCGGCACGCACTCCGTCACGCCCGCGAAGTACAGCCGGGTTCCACCGAGCGTGATGACGTACCCGTTCGCCTCGCCCTTGGGATGAAACGGCTCACCCGGTGTGATGTCGTACGCGGCAACCGCCTCGACGCGAACGCCGGCCACCTCCCTGGCTTCCCCGTTCTTCAGGACGATGCCGTCGGGAACCTTCGTCCGCCCGTTCGCCGGTATCACCACCGGCGCGCCCGGCTTTCGCAGGGCGGCGATCGCTTTCACGTCCAGGTGGTGGCCAGGGTCGTCAGTCACCAGAATGAGATCGGCCGGCTTCGCCCCCGTCAGATCGCCCTGACTCCACGGATCGACCTGGATGACCTTCCCTGCATGCGCGATCTGCACGCTGGCGTGAATGAGCGGGGTGATTTCGATGTCGCCAAAGCGGTCCACCGCCCCTGAAGAGAGGGTGAACCAGCCTGACGAGAGAACGGCCAACACCACGGTGCTGCAGGTAAGCAGTCGCATGCGCACAATATTGACAGATCGGCACGAGCGGCGTATAAGCGGCCTAATCTGGGAGGCAACTGAGCCGGGGTCTCTAGGCCGGAGCCCTGAGCAGGCCGTGCTTGCACGGCGGCGCGCACAGCGCGCCCGCGAGGGAGCGGCGCGGGGCGTGGCCGTGCGATGGATCCGGGTCGAACTCGCGCGGATCGCGCGGATGCGCGGGGCCCCCGCAAGCGACCGAGCCGGGGTCCGGGGCGAAGCCCCCGTCTAAAATGTCCGCGATGCGCAGGCGTTTCGCGTTGGTCTTCTCCACGTGCTGGCTCAGCCTTGCGGCCGTGTTGGCGCAGGACCCCGTGATCAACCGGGGCCCGGCCACCACGCTCCGGGGTGAGATCGTCGACATCACCTGCTACAAGCAGAAAGGCGTGGCCGGGGGCACGGGCGCAGCGCATGTCGCCTGCGCAAAGGAGTGCGTGACCCGAAAGGACGCGGCGGTCGGCATCCTGACCGACGGGGACGGGCTGTTCAAACTGTGGGGCGCTCTTGCGAAGGACAAGTACGCGAAGCTCGTGCCCTACCTCGGCCAGACGGTGGAAATCTCCGGGAATCAAGTGACCTTATCCAACAACTACGACGTCCGCTCGTTCGACGTGCAAAAGATTACCGTAGTGAAAAAGAAGGAATACTAAAAGAGGTTCGTGATGACACCATGTAACTGTCACGGGGTGTGCGCCGCGGTCTTCGGCACAGTGTTTCTGTACGCCGCGATCCCCGCCGCCACGGATCAGGCGACTGCCACCTCGTCGGGCGCACAAGCGACCTATACCAAGGATGTCGCGCCCATCCTCCAGCGCTCCTGTCAGACCTGCCACCGGCCGGGCACGAACGCTCCGATGTCGCTCCTCACCTACGAGGACGTCAGGCCCTGGGCGCGGGCGATCAAAGCGAAGGTCGCCGCCCGCATCATGCCGCCGTGGCACATCGAGCGGAACGTTGGCATCCAGCAATTCAAAGACGACCCGTCACTCACGGACGAGGAGATCGTCACGATCGCCGCATGGGCAGACGCCGGCGCCCCGCGCGGCGATCCCAAGGACCTTCCTCCTCCTCCGACCTTTCCGGATGACGAGGCGTGGCACATCGGGACACCGGATCTGATCGTCGAAATCCCCAAAGATCACATCGTCCCGGCGGAAGGGGGCGACCTGTGGATCGACTACATCGCCGATTCAGGCCTGACCGAGGACCGGTACCTGCAGGCGGTCGAATCGAAACCCGGCCCCGGCGCCCGCAGCGTCGTGCATCACCTCCTCACCTATCTGATCCAGCAGGTCGACGAAGACGAGGTGCTCGTCGGGCGTCTCGACGACCGCGCGACGAACAACGAGAGCTTCCTCAACGAATACGCCGTCGGGAAAAACGGCGACATCCTGCCGGACGGCACGGGCAAGCTGGTAAAGGCCGGCGCGAAAATCCGCTTCAACCTTCATTACCACGCCTCCGGCAAGGAGACACGCGATCGCGCGCGCGTCGGGTTGAAGTTCTACCCGAAGGGCTACGTGCCGAAGTATCACCAGATCTCGCTGCAGATCGCGCGGGCCCAGGAGATCGACATTCCGCCCCACAGCGTCACGCGGCATGACGGGTACTACCGGTTCTCGAAACCGGCGCGCGTCTCGGCGATCCAGCCGCACATGCACAATCGCGGAAAGCGGATGTGTGTCGAGGCGATCCTGCCAACCGGTCAGGTCGAGCCGCTCAATTGCCTCGGCTTCGAGTTCGCCTGGCACAAGGTCTACAACTACGCCGACGAGGTGACGCCGCTGTTGCCGGCCGGCACGATGCTGCACACGATCCTGTGGCACGACAACACGGCCGCGAACCGGAGCAATCCCGATCCGCGGAACTGGGTCGGCTACGGGCAGCGCACCATCGACGAGATGGCGTTCGCGTGGGTCACCTGGACGTATCTCGAGGAAGAAGACTTCAAGAAGATGGTCGCGGAACGCCAGAAGCGACGCACAAACGAGTGAAAGACGACCGCAGAGAGCACCGGAGACCACAGAGAAGAATTGAATCTTCTCCGAGGAGAAGACGAGTCGAATGCACCGCCTCCTGACGGCCGTCGGATGCGTGGGCCTGATAGTCATGGGCCCCGCCAAGGCCAGGCACTACGAGTCTCGTGTCGCGTTCGCGCAGGAACTCGAGACGACGACCATCAAGTACCTGCGGGGTCAGAGCATCCAGCCGGTCTTCGAAGGATGGTCGCACAACCCGGATGGCTCCTTCAGCCTGTGGTTCGGCTATCTGAACCGCAATTACGAGGAGCGTCTCCGTATTCCGGTCGGTCCGGACAACGGATTCCTGGGCGGCGAAGATCTTGGCCAGCCCGAATACTTCCAGACGAGACGCCAGCAGTTCGCCTTCAAGGTGACCGTGCCGGCGACCTGGCCGAAAGATAAAGACCTGGTCTGGACCGTGAAGGCCAATGGCGTCACCTTGAGGGCATACGGATCACTCTGGCCGGTGTGGGAAATCGATCAGAACACGATCTCCGCGAACCGTGGAGCGCGCACGGCTGTCGACTTCGATGAGCCGCCGAACCTGCCGCCGCAGATCGTCAGCCCGCCCCAGGATTTGACCGCCGCCCTGGGAAGCTCGCTGGCCGTGACGGTGTCCGTTTCAGACGATGGGAATCCGAAACGGAGGGCGGATCGCGGGGCACGTGTGGCGGGGATCAAGCCGGGCAGCGCGCGTGGCGCGGGGGCCGACCAGGATCAGCCGCCGTTGAGAGAATCGCTGCGGGTGACCTGGATCCAGTGGAAGGGGCCGGGGACGGCCACATTCGAGCCGGCGGTCGTGCGCGTGGCCGAGGGAAAGGCCGCGACGAGGGTCACGTTCGACAAGCCCGGAACCTACGTCCTGCGGGCCTACGCCGAAGACGCGCGCATCCACAGTTGGCAGGACATCAAAGTCACCGTCACCACGAGCAGTTCGCCCTAGAGGCTCGCCAGACGGCGAGGGTAGATCCTTTCCGCCTGAAGGCGGAAGCCACGAGTCCATTGAACACTTGAAGGCTCTGCCGGGCCTCAGGCCGCGCGCGCCCAGCGGATGAGCGTCGCGAAGTTCGGCGGCCTGCCGTACATCAGCAGCCCGATCCGGAACACCTTCGCGGCGAACCAGATCGCGACCCACACCGACGCGACCCCAATCCCAATCGACAACCAGACCTGCCACCAGGGCGGCGGCGCGGTCGACGTCATCCGCAGCAGCATCGCAAACGTGTTGGCGGGCGGGATGAAGCTGATGGCCGTGCTGAAGGTCGAGTTCGGATCCCGCGTGATGGGCATCCACAGGATCCACGGAATCATGACGATCAGCATGACCGGCATCATCATCGATTGCGCGTCCTTCATTTCGTTGACCGCCGCCCCGATGGCCAGCATCAGGGAACCCACCACCAGATACGCAATCACGAAGAACACCACGAGATAGAACAGCAGCCACGGATCGACCAGGCCGAACAGCGCGAACGACAGCAGCAGCGCGATCCCCATCACGATGTAGAGCCCCAGGGCGACCAGGCTGACGCCCAGCTGTCCGATGATCTTGCCCGCCATGAGCTCGAACGGCGACACGGCCGACAACAACACCTCGATGACACGGCTCGATTTTTCCTCGACCGTCGCCGTCAGGAGCGCCTGACCGCCGGTCATGACGCCGATGAGCAGCAACGCCGCGAACGCGGCCGGCAGCAGTCGATTGAATGCCGCCACCGTCCGACGCTCGTCACCTTTCATGACGGTCACCGATCGAACCGCCGGCAGCCGCACCATCGCGTCGATGCGGGCGCGATCGAACCCCTGGACACGCACCCTCGCATTCACGATGGCCTCACGCAGGCCTTGCGTGATCTCACGTTCAATCCGATCGTCGAGATTCGCCGGGACGTACAGGTCATAGGTGCCGTACGATCCGCTCGCCCCCGGCGCCGCCGCATCCGGGTGAATCACAATCAGCGCGAGATGGCGCGAGCCCTCCTCGTCCGCCAGCAACCATTCCTTTTCTCGCTGCACGTCCGCTCCCGCCGGACGTTCGACGAGCCGAAGGTCCGGAGGGTCTCCCAACGCGCTTTCGAGCGCCTGCTCCGATCCGCCTGTCTCTTCGGCCAGACGGCGCACTTCGTCGGGGGCCTCGGAAAGCGCCCGCTTTGCCTGGTCCGCGCGCCGCGCCGCGATAGCGCGGGCATCAAGGGTGGCCGCGAGCTCCTTCGTGATCTGACCTGTCGGATCGATAATCGCGACCTGCCCCTGGACCCGAACCGTGCGCAGGTTGAAAATCCGCGGGCCCACCACAATTCCCAACGTGATAAGCGTGGGGGTGAGGAGCAGGCCGAGGATGAAGGCGCGCGTCTGGACGGTGGCGAGGAACTCGTGCACCGCGATGAACGCGATCTTTTTCATACCGTGGCCGTTGCGGCTTGATCGCGCAGCTCGGCGCGCAGCGTCTGCTCCACCTGCGGCGTCACCCCGTCGCCCGAGACGATGCTGATGAACACATCTTCGAGACGGGGCCGTGACAATTCCAGCCGCGCCGGCGCCACGGCCGCAGCAATCTGGCGTATCGCGGTTGCCGGATCGGTCCCTTGCGCCAGCAGGATCTCGTAGCTGCCGTTGGCGCGTTCCACGCTTTGGACGCCCGCCACCGCGCGAAGCGGTGAGACGTCGGCCTCGTGGTCGAGCGGATCGAAATGGATGATCCGCGGGTCGTACTGGCGGCGAATCGCGGCCAACGGCTGATCCAGGACCTTGCGGCCCCGGTGGATCATGACGACGTGCTGGCAGATCTCCTCGGCCTGCGGCATCACATGCGTCGAGAACAGGATGGTCGCTCCGCGGCGATGCTCCTCGCGGATGAGGTCTCTCAGCTGTCGCATGCTGATGGGATCGAGGCCTCCGAACGGCTCGTCGAGAATCAGCAGCTCCGGAGCGTGAACGATAGCCGCGAGGAACTGGATCTTCTGGAGCATCCCTTTCGACAACTCCTCGCAGCGCTTTCCCTCGACCGCTTCGAGCCCGACCCGTTCGAGGGACCGCCGGACACGTTTCGAGAGGTCCGGATCGTTGACTCCCTTGAGCCTGGCCATGTAGCTCAGAAACGCGCCGACCCGCATCTTGCGATAGACACCACGCTCTTCCGGCAGGTACCCAATCCGATCCTTGGCCGCGAGCGCAGAGCCGTGGCCCAGCACCGACAGCGTGCCGCAGTTTGGAAACAGGATCGACATCACCATCCGGATGGTCGTCGTTTTTCCGGCGCCATTCGGGCCGATGAAGCCGTAGAGCGCGCCGCGGGGAACCGTCAGGTCAAGGTCCTGGACGGCAGTCGTCGCGCCGAACGTCTTGGTGACGCCCTGCAGGAAGATGGCGGTGTCCAAGAGGAGCTCCGCTGGCAAAACCGCCTTATATCACTGTTTGGAAACCGGGTGGGGACTTGTTGCCAGGATTTGGTCTCGAACAGGGCCGGTAGGCGCAGGACTAGAGTCCTGCGCTACGTATGAGGCGTTTCTCTCGTGGCTTCCCGTATCGGGTGTTTTCTTCGTGGCTTCCGCCTTCAGGCGGAAAAAAGCGGTAGCGCAGGGCTTCAGCCCTGCGCTGTGATGATCAGCACGACACGCAGCGGTGATTGTTCTTCGATCCGAGGCTCTCCAGCAGCTTCACCGTCTCGGGGAACGGCGAGACCCGCTGCACCGGGCCATTCGCCATGTCCGCCGTCGACTGGCCGCGGCGGCTCAGCACGGTGACATCCGCCCCCTTCGACACCAGATAGAGGATCATCGCGTTGTCCCCGCGCGCCGCGGCGTGATGCAAGGCGGTATAGCCGTCGTTGTCGCGCGCGTTGACGTCGACGCCGAGCTCTTCGACCAGGAACTTCACCGCCGGCAGCCAGCCGTCCGGCGCGTGCCGATGCGCGTTGCCGGCAAAGCCTTCGCCGTACTCGACACCGGCCGCTGCGTGGATGGGATAGACGCCAGGACCACCTGGCGGAATCGGCGGCAGTGGGGACACGTACGTCTCGGACCCTGCGGACACACGCGGCATCGGGTCGGGGACGCCGGCAGGCTGGGCCGGCTGCGGGCCGGTTCCGTCGGCGCCCGGCGCGCCGCCCTGTGGCCCGCCGCCACGCTGCGGCCCACCGCCGCGCCCGCCGAAATTGAACGCCCGCGCCGTCGGCGCCATCGTCGCGATATTGGGATCGGCGCCGTATTTCACGAGCAGACGCATTGCATCGGCGTCGGTCCCGTACGCGGCGCGCCAGAACGCGGTGGATCCGGCGGTGTCGGCGAGACCGCAGTTCCGGTTGCCACAGCCGCTGTAGACCATGTACCAGGGATGCACCCGGAGCCGGGCGTTCGGATCGGCCCCGGCATCCAGCAGCGCCTTCATGACGTCGAGGTAGGTCGCCTTCTGCAGCTCCATCTGCTGCGGCTGCGGGAACCGTGTCCGCGGCTGCCACTGCGTGTTGATGGTGGCCCAGAGCGGCGTGGCGCCGTTGCCTGCGGCGGCGAGGTTCGGATCGGCGCCCCGCCGGATGAGAAACATCGCCATGTCGAATTGCCCGTTGATCACCGCCATCAGGAGCGGGCTCGTCGCATCGCCGGCGCTCACTTGATTGAGGGGCGCACCGCCATCGAGCAGCGCCGTCGCGGCCTCGATGTGCCCCTGCCTCGCGGCGTGGAGCAGCGCTGTGAGGCCGCCCTTGGTGCTGATCGACACGGGGCCATCTTCGTTGAGCGGATCGGCTCCCGCCCGGCCACCGGCGGCGCCGCCGCGGCCGCCGCCTCGTCCGCCTCTGCCGCCCTCCTCAGCGGGATCCGGCGGCGGGATCTTTCCGGAGATCCATATCTCGCGCGCCGCTTCAACGGCAGCCTGGACCTGAGTCGGCGTGGGCGTTTTCCCTTCGGCTCTCGCGGCTTCGAGTACCCGGCGCTGCCGATCGCTGGCCGCGCGATCCAGGGCGCCCTGTTTCGCCAGGTCGATGAACTTCGCCGACGCCGCGGCGTCGGCTCCGCGCGCGAGGAGCACGCGAATCGCGGCGGGCCGGTTCTGGGCCGCGGCGAAGATCAGCGGTGTCTGTCCCCATTCGGATTCGCGCGCGTTCGCGTCGGCGCCCTTGTCGAGGAGCTTGGTGACGGTCTCGGGGCTCGCCGACTCCGCCGCGAGATGAAGCGGCGTGACGCCCGTGCTGGTCGTGCGGGCGTTGACGTCGGCGCCCGCCTTCAGGAGCGCCTCGACCACCGCGGCGCTGCCGCTCCGGCCGGCGAGATGCAGCGGCGTGTAGTGGCCGATCCGCGTGACGGCAGCGACGTTGGCGCCGGCATAGAGCAGCATCGCCGTCAGTTCGGCGTCGCCGCGCTCGGCCGCCCAATGCAGCGCCGACATGCCGTCGGCGTGCGCCGCGTTCACGTCGGCGCCCTGCTGCAGCAGCGTCCGAACGGCGTCGCGGTCGCCTCGCATCGACGCGTCCGCCACGGGCGAACTGGAGGGAGCCGCAGCGACGAGCGCCGACATGCAGAGCGCCACCGCGAGAACAAGGTTCAGGCCGATTCGTGTCATTGTTTGATTTGCCGTGGGGCCCCACCCCCACGGCCTCCCACCGCTCGCTCGATCGCTCGCGGCGCTAATTTGAAACAACGATCCGCTTAGTGCTGCGTCCCCTGGGCCCGTCCCCACGGCCTCCCACCGCTCGCTCGATCGCTCGCGGCGCTAATTTGAAACAACGATCCGCTTAGTGTTACGCCACCGTCGTCGCCACCGGCGGCGTCAGGGAGAACTCGCCGGTGCTGTCGCCGAACTTGTCCAGATCTTCGAGTCCGAGCTGGTGAAGGATCGTGAGCATCACGTTCGCCATCGGCGTGTCGTCGGCCGCCTTCAGGTGGAGGTTGCCCTTCAGGAAGCCGTTGGCGTGGCCGAACAGCACCAGCGGGCACCGCCGATGGTTGTGGATGTTCGCGTCGGCCATCGGGGATCCCCAGATGATGAGCGTCTTGTCGAGCAGGCTGGCGTCCCCGTCCATCGTGCCCTTCATCTTGTCGAGGAAGTACGCGAGCTGTCCCACGCGGAACCTGCAGATCTTGTTGAACTCGAGGATCCGCTCCTCGCGATTGCCGTGGTGCGAGGCCGGGTGGAACGGCTGCTTCGATTCGCACTCCGGGAAGACGCGGTTCTGCGCGTCGCGCCCGGTCTTGAACGAAATGACCCGGGTCGTGTCGGTCTGCAGCGCCAGCACCTGGAGGTCGAACATCAGCTTCATGTGCTCGGTGAACGAGTCGGGGACGCCGGCCGGCGCATCCGGCAGCGCCCGCGGCTCGCCGCTGCTGTTCCGCGCTTCCACGGCCTGGATCCGCCGTTCGAGCTCGCGGACGTTGTCCAGATAGCGGTCCAACCGCGCTCGGTCGGCTGCGCCCAACTCCTTCCGGACCGCGGAGACCTCCCCGGCGATCCAATCCAGGATGCTGCGGCGGGTCAGCCGACGGGCGGCCCGATCTTCGGGGCTGCTGCCGGCGCCGAACAGCATATCGAAGGCGACGCGCGGATCACGGATCATCGGCAGCGGCTCGCTCGGCGACGCCCAGCTGATCGAGTCGGTGTAGGCGCAGGAGTAGTTGTAGGTGCACCCGCCCGCCTGATCGAGGTTCTCGATGCAGAACTGCATCGACGGCATCGGCGTGCCCTGGCCGAACCGCTGCGCGTACATCTGGTCCATCGACGTCCCGGCCCAGAGGTCGGATCCCTGGGTCTGCTTGGGATGCGACTGCGTCAGGAAGACCGCGCTCGATCGGAAGTGATCGCCGCCGATCTCCGGGAGCGTGAACGCTTCGGCATTGCGCACGTCGGTGTTGCTGACGACCGTCATGGCATCGCGGAACTCTTCGACGGTCTTGAGCGGATTGTCCGCGGCCAGCGTGAAATCGCGACCCGTGGTCTCCGGGGCGAAGAGGAACTTGCTGGCCGCCCAGTTGTTGCAGCCGGCCAGACCATGGACCTCCTCGATGCATATCAGCCGCGTGCGCCCGGTCGAGGCCGTTGCAACGCCGCGGCCGGCCGGCACCATCGCGTCCAGAAACGGCAGGGCCACGGTGGCCCCCATGCCATGAAGGAAGGTCCGGCGGGGCATCTGCTTTCCGGTGATGAACGGCATTGGCTACCTCATTGTTTAGTTGCGGTGGGGCCCCACCCCCATCGCCTACCACGGCTCGCTCGATCGCTCGCCGCGCTGATTCGACACAACGATCCGCTTAGTGGAACAACCCTGGGCTCCGGCCCTCCGCCTTGCTCTCTTCGGTCAGCTCGGCCTCGGCCCGCTTCATCTGGAACGCCGGGCTCTTCACGACGCCGAGAATGAACGACGACATCCGATACTCGTTCGCTTCCGCCTGCTTCGCGATCGCACGCACGGTGGGCTGATCGAAATACTCCACGCGCCGGCCCAGCGCGTACGCCAGGAGATTCTCCGTGAAGGTCCGGACGAGCGGCACCGGCCGCTTCAGCAGCGCCGAGGTCAGCTCGGGCAGCGACGAGACCGGCGTGCCGTCGTAGTAGTCGCCCTTGGTGTCCAGCGGGTTGCCGTTCTCGCGCGTCCGCCATTTCGCGGTCACGTCGAAGTTGTCGAGCGCGAGGCCGATCGGATCCATGAAGCGGTGGCAGGAGTTGCACGTCGGGTTCGACCGATGGATCTCCATCCGCTCGCGCGTGGTCAGCAGCCGGCCGTCCTTCGCCTCCGCGGTTTCGTCGAGAATCGGGACGTTCGGCGGCGGCGGCGGCGGCGGCGTGCCGAGCAGCACTTCCATCACCCACTTCCCGCGCAGAACCGGCGAAGTGCGGTTCGCGAGCGAGGTCAGCACCTGGATGCTGCCATGCCCCAGAATGCCGCGCCGCGTCGCGTCCGGATACGGCACGCGGCGGAACTCGTCACCGGTAATGCCCGGGAAAGAGTAGTGCCGGGCCAGCCGTTCGTTCACGAACGTGTAGTCCGCCCGATACAAATCCAGCAGACTTCGGTCTTCGCGAACGAGGTTGACGAAGAACAGCTCGGTCTCCCGGCGCATCGCCGAGGCGAGGTTCTCGTCGAAGTTCGGATAGAAATTCGGATCGGGCCGGACCTTGTCCACGTCCTGCAGCCGGAACCACTGCGCCGCGAACCGGTTGCCGAGCGCGTCCGAGCGGCGATCGGCGAGCATCCGTCTGGCCTCTCGCTCGAGGCCCGCGGGCGCCGACAGCTCTCCGCGGCCGGCCGCTGCCAGCAGCTCTCTGTCCGGCGGCGTCCCCCAGAGGAAAAACGACAACCGCGACGCGAGATCCAGATCGCTGACGCGATAGGTCGTACCCGGCCGCACGACGTCCTGCATCCGCTCGAGCCGGAAGATGAAGTACGGACTGGCGAGAATCGCTTCGAGCGCCGAGCGCACGCCCACTTCGAATCCGCCCTTGGGCGCCACCTGCTCGTAGAACGGCATCAAGCGGTCGAGCTCGGCGGCCGCCAGCGGACGGCGATAAGCGTCGGCGGCGAGCTTCGAGATGATCGTCCGGGCGCACGGCCGCTCTTCCGCCGGAACGGTCGGGCGGCAGGTGAAGACCCGCTGGCGGCTCTCTGTCTGGGAAATCCCCGTGATCTGGTACGGCCCCTTGATCGTGAGATCCCTGAGATGGGGGATCGTGGTGATGCCGTTCCCGCCGGATCCGCCGCCCGCAAACGACCAGTCGTGCGGCCGAATCAGATCTTCGTACGGCCCTTCGAGTCGCCTGACAAACGCGGCGGCAACCCGATGCTGCCCGGCGCGAATGAAGATCGGCTCGGTCTGCATCCGCTGGCCCCCACGGCCGTCGGCGCCGCCCGCCGGCCCGTTCTCGTACTGGAGCAGGGCGACGCGCTCTTGGTCGATCGAGATATCCACGTCCTCGAACCGGGAGTTCGACCCGGACTCGAACACGGCCTCGAACACATACTCGGCGTCCGCCGGAAAGACATGATCGACGACGACCCCGCCGCGCGTGCCATAAGGCGCGCCCTCGACGCGATCCCACGGATGCTGCGATCCGTAGATCGAGCTCCTGTAAGTCTGGTCGATGGCCGGCGCCTGCCGATCGCCGAGGGCCATGCGGCTGATGGCGCTGGCCGCGTTCAGATAGCCCTCGAGCAGCGTGGGCGAGAGCGCCTGCGCGTCGGCGATGTTGTCGAAGTTCGCGCTCTTCTCGTCAAGCGGCAGCCAGCTCCCGGCATCGACCTCGAGCGCGAGCAGCTCGCGAATCGCCTGCGCGTATTCCGCGCGATTCAACCGTTGGAACGTGCGGCCGCCCGGATTCGGCTTCGCAGCCGCCGCGGCGTCGACCGTCGTCTCGAGCGCGTTGATCAACGCGGCGTACGTCTGCGCGTCGGGACGCGGCATTCCGGCCGGCGGCATCATCTCGGCGCGAAGCTTGCGAATGACCTTCTCGGCCGTCTCCGCGTGCTCGGCCGCGCGCGCGACGTTGAACCCTTCGAGCGACAGGACGTTGAGATCGGCAGCTTTTCGCTTGTCGTTATGACAACTGAGGCAATAGCGCTTGAGCACCGCGTTGTAGTCGGGTGGCGCGGCGGCGGATGCCTTGACCGCCTGCGTCTGCACGGCGGGCGCGGGAGGCGCTAGCCCCCGCGTAGCGGGGCTATTGGATAAAGCTTCGTGACCTACCGAAGCGGAGCTGGTCGATCTGAGGCGGAGCTTCGCCAGATCGGGCGCCGCCACCAGGGTGAGAGAAGCCGCAAGCGTCACACTGAGCACACCGATAC
>JACQTH010000165.1 GCA_016210935.1 Acidobacteriota bacterium
GACGCCGCGTGTCGGTTTCTGCCACCCGGGCATCGCATCCAGCACCGGCTTGCAGGCGGCGAGCTGCTTCAGGTCCGCCGGAAAATCCTGGATGACATCGCCGCCGCATCGATATGCCGAGCAGATCGGAACGTGCGACAACGAGTCGAGCACATCGAGCTTGGTGAGCGCGAGCGCGTCAAGACCGTTCACGCGTACGGAATATCGGACGGCGACGGCGTCGTACCATCCGCAACGCCTCGGCCGGCCGGTCGACGCGCCGTACTCCTGGCCGCTGTCGCGCAGCCGCTCCGCCGCCGGGCCGTGCAGCTCCGTTGGCAGCGGACCCTCGCCGACGCGTGTGGTGTACGCCTTCGCAATCCCGAGCACGCCGTGCACGGCGCGAGGCCCGAGGCCGAGCCCGGTGCACACGCCGCCAACCGATGCGCTCGACGAAGTGACAAAGGGATACGTTCCGTGATCGATGTCGAGCAGCGTGCCCTGCGCGCCTTCGAACAGCGCCGAGCGGCCGACGGCGAACGCACGCGCCAGAAACAGCGTCACGTCACCGACCCACGGCCGCATCCGTTCACCATAGGCGAGCAACGCGTCATATACCGGCCGCCAGTCGAGACCGGCATCCGCGATCAGATGATTCCGCGCTTCGACGTTCTCGCGAACGCCGTCGGCCAGACCTTCGGGATCGTACAAATCGCAGACGCGGATGCCGCGGCGTCCGACTTTGTCCTCGTACGCCGGTCCGATGCCGCGAGACGTCGTCCCGATGCGATGCTCGCCCCGGCGCGCCTCGGCCAACACCTCTAACTCCCTGTGGTACGGGAGGATAAGGTGTGCCTTCTCGCTGATGAGCAGCCGGCTGCCGACCTCGACGCCGAACGACCGCAGTTGATCGATTTCGGTAAACAGCGCCTGGGGATCGACCACCACGCCGTTGCCAATCACGCAGTCGACCGCCGGGTGGAGGATCCCCGACGGAAGCAGATGCAGGACCACTTTGCGGCCGCCGGTGAAGACCGTGTGCCCCGCGTTGTGCCCGCCTTGGTACCGGGCGACGATCGAAAAGTGCGGCGTGAGGAGATCGACGATCTTGCCTTTGCCCTCGTCGCCCCACTGAGCACCGACGATTGCGATGTTCATGTGAGGTATTCTAGCGAAGCTGCGCCTCACACCGACCAGTGAAGCACGCGAAGGTTCGTTACTAGTTTGCGCGGCCGCATATGCGGCCGCCTAAGCCGGGCTTGCACGGGGAAATGTGACCTGTACACGTTCTGGCCGTGCAAGCACGGCTAGCGATCGCGATCGTGCGTGCAAGATCGCGCAGGTACGCTCCGGATCCCGGCGAGCTCGACCGAGAACGCGGGGCCGGAGCGTGTCAAGGAGAAAATTTTTTTATTTCAAATTGACAATGTCGGGCCGGCTTCTTACCTTCTAGCTTTCCCGACACGGGGCGAGCCGCCGGGGCGACGCCTCATCCCACGTCATGACGACCACCGCTCCCATCATCAAGGCTCCACGCGGCACGGCGCTGACCTGCAAAGGGTGGCCGCAGGAAGCCGCGCTGCGGATGCTGATGAACAATCTCGATCCCGAGGTCGCGGAGCGGCCGCAAGATCTCATCGTCTACGGCGGTACGGGAAAGGCGGCGCGCAACTGGGCCGCCTTCGAAGCGATCGTCGCATCGTTGAAGTCGCTCGAGCACGATGAGACGCTGCTCGTGCAGTCAGGAAAGCCCGTCGCGATCTTTCGAACGCACGCCTGGGCGCCGCGCGTCCTCATCGCGAACGCGTTGCTCGTCCCGGCGTGGGCCACCTGGGACACGTTCCACGATCTCGAAGATCGCGGGCTCACGATGTACGGACAGATGACCGCCGGCAGTTGGATCTACATCGGTTCGCAGGGCATCCTCCAGGGCACCTACGAAACGCTGGCCTCGGTCGCCCGCCGGTACTTCGGTGGACACCTCGCAGGACGCGTGTTCGTCTCGGCCGGCCTGGGGGGGATGGGTGGCGCGCAGCCGCTGGCCGCCACGATGAATGGGGCATCAGCCCTTATCGTCGAGGTCGACCCGGCGCGTGTCGCCCGTCGCCTTGCGACCCGCTATCTTGATGAAGCCGTGGAAGATCTAGACGATGCGCTGACTCGCGTCGAGGAGTATCGCCGCGAGGGCATCGCTCGGTCGATTGGCCTAATCGCCAACGCCGCCGATATCCTGCCGGCCCTTGTGAGTCGCGGCTTTGTTCCGGACATCCTTACTGATCAGACCTCCGCGCACGATCCGCTGAACGGGTACGTGCCCAACGGGCTCACGCTCAGCGAAGCGGAAGCGCTGCGCCGGACGAATCCATCCGAGCATGTGCGCCGCGCCGAGGCGGCGATGGCGCTGCACGTGCGCGCGATGCTGGAGTTGAAGCGCGCCGGCGCGGTGACGTTCGACTACGGCAACAACATCCGCGCCCAGGCGGTCAAAGGCGGCGAGCCGGCGGCGTTCGACATTCCTGGATTCGTGCCCGAGTACATCCGGCCGCTCTTCTGCGAAGGCAAGGGACCGTTTCGATGGGCGGCCCTGTCGGGCGATCCCGAGGACATCCGCGCAACCGATCGCGCGGCGCTCGAGATGTTCAGCCGTGACAAGGCGCTCTGCCGGTGGATCGAGCTGGCCGGCGAACGCGTGGCGTTTCAGGGCCTGCCCGCGCGCATCTTCTGGCTTGGCTACGGCGACCGCGCGAGGTTCGGCTTGCGCATGAACGAGATGGTTCGACGCGGGGAGCTGCACGCGCCGATCGTGATCGGCCGCGATCATCTCGATGCCGGATCGGTGGCGTCACCGAATCGCGAGACCGAAGGGATGCGCGACGGGAGCGACGCCATCGCCGACTGGCCCATCCTGAACGCGCTCGTGAATGCCTCGTCCGGTGCGACGTGGGTCTCGGTGCACCACGGTGGCGGCGTCGGGATCGGGTATTCCCTGCACGCCGGAATGGTCGTGGTCGCCGATGGATCGCGAGACGCCGACGAGAAGCTTGAACGTGTCCTGACGTGCGACCCTGGCCTCGGCGTCGCGCGCCACGCGGACGCGGGGTATCCGGAGGCGCTGGCCACAGCCCGCGCCAAAGGGATCAGGATTCCGATGCAGAGCCCATGAGGGCATGGACACCCACTGGGAGGACCTTTCGGTCATGACGGCGTCTCACGCGACGTTCGAACGGCGGGTGCTGTCGCTCGTGGAAGCCGAGCCGCCGCAGATTCCGATCGTGCTCGGGGGCTGCGGGACCGGACGTACCACGCTTCTGGGTCACATCAAGAACCGGCTCGGGCCCGCGGCCCAATACCTCGATGTCGAGCGCACGACGACCACTCCGGAGCGGTTCTTCCGCGCGGTCGTCTCGTCGACGCCGTTTTCCGCGCGCGGCGTCCTCGACCGGTCGATTGGCACGCCGCGAGAAGGATTCGATGCCACGCTCGCCTTTTTCGACCAGGCGCGCACCGGATCGGGCGGCCCGGCGACGTTCCTGCTCGACGAATTCCTGGAGCTTCGCACGTTCGAGAGTTTTCCGGGACTCCGGACGGTCCTGCAGGATTTC
The DNA here is from genome assembly GCA_016210935.1 of Acidobacteriota bacterium. Taxonomy (GTDB): domain Bacteria; phylum Acidobacteriota; class Vicinamibacteria; order Vicinamibacterales; family JACQTH01; genus JACQTH01. The sequence continues at coordinate 3,582 of JACQTH010000165.1, forward strand.
ATCGCGCGTCTCGGCATGTCGCCCAACCGGTTCGTGCTCACCAGCCGTTACATCGCGCGGACGACGCGCGTGATCCCGGCGGAGTCCGAGCGGTTCGTCCTGCTGCACACGCCGCCGTTGGGCGTGGATGAAGTCCGACAGATGCTCGCGCGGCCGGGCAGTCACGCCACGGCCCCTGGCGCCACGCACGCGATGGCTGAACCTGACGTGGAGTACCTGACGTGCGCCGTCCAGGCGCTCTCCGACGGGCGTCCGATGTACGCGCGCGCGCTCGCGGAGTCGCTGGCGAACGGCGCGGCACACGGCGCCGGCGATCCGGTCAGTGCGCTCGCGTCGCTCCTGGCGCCCGAGGGCCAGCTGCACGCGCGCTGCCAGTTCTGTTACGAGCTGCGACTGCACCGGGCTCGCGGATACGGCGCGCTGAAAGCGATTCTGGAGATCCTCGCGGTGGAGGAACCGCTGACGCTGACCGAGATCTCCCAGCGCCTGGGCCGCACGCCCGGCTCGACCAAGGATTATTTGTCGTGGCTGGAGGACGTCGATCTGATCTCCGTGCAGCGGAAGCGCTACACCTTCAGCGACCCCGTCCTGCGACTCTGGGTGCGGTTGCACTGCCGTCCGACACCGCCATCGGAGGAGGATGTGACCCACGAGGTGCACGCCTACTCCGTCACGCGTCTGCCTCATCCGGAGCCATCGATGGCCATGGCGGGCGCCCACGCGTCCGGCGGCGACGATCGCAAGCCCTGGGGGATTATTGAGATCGATTGATCAGGGGATCGGGGGCCGGGGGCCGGGGATCGGAAAGACGCTCTACCGTCCCCTGACCCCCGTCCCCTGGCCCCTAGAGCGTCAGGTTCCTTTCAGTTTCTCCAGCGCCACCCTCGCCGCCCTCTGCTCGGCGTCCTTCTTACTGTGCCCTGACGCTTCCGCCGCAGGCCGGCCCTGGATTCGGACCTCCACCTTAAAGACGCGCCGCTGCGGCGGCCCGGTCTCCTCGATCACCTGATAGGCCGGCGGCGGCAGGCCGCGCCCCTGCAGCCACTCCTGCAGTGCCGACTTGTCGTCGCGTGCCGGGAAATCGTCGGCCGCGAAGCGTTCGATCAACGGGTCGAACTGCCGCGTGATGAAGGCGTGCGCGGCCTCGATGCCGCCGTCGAGAAACACGGCGGCAATGAACGCTTCATAGGCGTCGGCGAGCAGGGCCTGTTTCTGGCGGCCGCCGGTCTTCTCCTCCCCTCGCCCGAGCAGCAGCGCCTCGCCCAGATTGATGTCGGCCGCGAGCTGTGCCAGCGCCGGCTTGGACACGAGCATCGCCTTCATCTTCGATTTCTGGCCTTCGGTGTAGGCCGGAAATTTCCGGAAGAGCACGTCGGCGACCACAAACCCCAGCACCGAATCTCCGAGAAACTCGAGCGACTCGTTGTCCGTCACGGCGCCGGTCACATCTTCCTGCGCGTGGGAGCTATGCGTCAGCGCATGCTCCAGCAGACCCCGATCGCGAAAGCGATAGCCCGTGCGCTCCTCAAGCCGCGCGAACTGATCGTTCAAGCGGATCACCTCGCCCTTCCGGATGTCCGTCCTGTGCGCCTCGATGATCCGGATGGCTTCGTCAGCCTCGTCGGGGTGGACCGAAATCCGCACCTCTCCGAGCCCGTCGACCGACAACGGGAAGATCGAGTGCGGCACATCAGAGGTCACGATGCTCCAGATGCCGTGCGCCTGCAGCAGTCCCTTCACGATGTTCGCTTCGATGTCGGAGTGCGTGCGGAAGATGACCGTGGGGGTCATGGAAAGAGGGGGCCAGGGTCGGGGGACAGGGGCCGGCGAAGAGCAATCCGTTCCCCGGCGCCCGGCCCCCGACCCCCAAAGAGCGTTCAGCTCGCGATTACATGTCCCATTTTTCCCGATGCCCTCTCGTACGCTACAGTCGCCTCTTCCACTCGTATCAGAATCATCGTCATATCGTCATGCTGCGGCGCGCCGTCGGTGAACGCTTCGATCTCGCGAACGATCCGTTCGCGCAGCTCGTGGAACGGCAAATGTCCATGCTCCTCCACCAGCGCGCTCAGACGGGCGTCGCCGAAGCAGTCGGATGCGGCATTCATCGCCTCGCTGAGCCCGTCGGTATACAGCACCAGCACGTCGCCAGCCCCGAGCGCCAGCTCGGATTCCTCGAGCAGCTGACGAAAGCGCGCGCCACCATCGATCTTCAGGCCAAGCACGAGTCCGGACGGCGCCAGGACCTGGGCACGCGTCCCGCCGGCTGACGCCGACCGATAGATGAGCGGCGTGTGCCCCGCGCGGCAGTATGTCAGCCTGCGGGACGAGAGGTCCAGGACGGCATAGATGAGGGTGATGAAACTCCGGCTGTCGAGGTGCTCCGAGATGATCCGATCCGCTTCGATCAGGAGCTGCCGCGGCGATCGATGAATCCGCGTCAGCGAGAGCATTAGTCCCTTGAGCTCGGCCATGTAGAACGCCGCCGACGTGCCCTTCCCCGACACATCGGCGATCAGAATCCCCAGACGCTGCTCGTCGAGCGGGAAGAAGTCGTAATAGTCTCCTCCGACCTCGCGCGCAGGCTCGCACATCGCATGAATCGTCAGTCCTGGCACACGGAGCTGCCCTTGCGGAAGGAGCGACGTCTGGATCTGGCGAGCGATGCGCAGCTCCTCTTCGAGTCGCTTTTTCTCTTAGGCCTCGCGAAGCAGATTCTTGATGCTCGCGGTCATCGAGTTGAAGGAGGCGGCCAGCTCGCCCAGCTGATCGCGCGCGGTGATTGGGATCTTGTACGTCAAGTCGCCGTGTTGAACGCGCTCGGTCCCCTCGAACAGCTCGTGCACCGAGCCGGTGATCGAGCGCGCCAGCGCGAGCCCCATGACCAGCGCCACGATTTCGATGATGAGAAACAGCACGCCGACGACGAGCACCGCCACGGCGAGGAGCTGGCCCACGTTTTGTCCCGCCCTCAGGGTCGTGCTCGACAGCCGGTCGTACATCTCTGCCAGACTCGTCTCAATCTCCACCGTGGTGCTGGCCAGCGCGCCGTCGTCCCAGACGGTCGTGTCCAGAAACGCAACCCGCCCCGCGCTGCCACCCGCTGCCCGATCAGCCTGTGCGACGACATCGCCGATCGTGATCCCCGTCCGGAGGCGAACGGCGCGGCGAAGGTCCGAATCCACGGGGATGTCGGCGATGACGGCGAAACGCGGCGCCGGGCCATCGGGCAGCGCCACCGCGCGGACGATGAGGGGCGTTTGACTTCCGCTGGTCTCCCCGCGACTTCCGCTTCTCGCTTCGTGGCTTCCGGCTTTAGCCGGAAGATCTTCGTCCCTCACGATCCCGCTGAATCCCGAGCAGGCCACCCACGCCGGCAACTCGCGTGGTGGTGCTGCGTGTTGCCACGGTCCCACGACCACCGCGTCGAACGGCGGCCGCTGCGAAGCCCCCCTCGATCCTGCGGATCCACCCGCACACGGCGGGGTTCCGGTCGGAACGAGCGTAAGCGAGATCAGTGGATATCGACGGACCAGCATCTGCTGGCGCCGGAGCAGAACGGCGTGGGCGTTCTCGAGGCCGGCCCGGCTGACTTCAGCGGCCGACGACTCGGCGATGAATCGGCCCTCTTCGGAGACATCGCGCAGATCGCTCTTGACGAGATACGAACTGACGTTGATGAAGACCAGCAGGCCGCACAGAAGAAAGAAGGCGACGATCAACAGCGCCGGGACGACGCCGATGAACATGTACGAGAGAATCAGCTTCCGGCGGACGCGCCAGAGAAAGCGGCGTGTGCCAATCAGGATGACGCGATACAGCAGGATCGCGAGGGCGATGAGGAGCGCGAGGCCGCCAATCGTGTCGATCACCGATGCCGTCGGCGACTCTGAAGGCAGGGCGAGAACGATGAGCCACGCGACGATTCGGATCGCGATCAGTCCAGCGACGAAGAACCGACCCTGCGCGCTCAGGAACCGCGCGCGAAGGGCGGGCTCTTGTGAGGCCGTCATATCAGATGTATCGTAACCTGCCCATGCACCTCTCCCAAGACGCACGATTCGGCACCCTCTGCATTCACGCCGGCCAGGAGCCTGAACCGGCGACCGGCGCCATCATCCCGCCGATCTTTCAGACCTCCACCTACGTGCAGGACGCGCTCGGCAGACACAAAGGGTTCGAGTACGGGCGCACGCAGAACCCGACGCGCTTCGCGCTCGAAGCCAACGTCGCCGCGCTCGAGGTCGGACGCGCGGGATTTGCGTTCGCCTCCGGGATGGCCGCCATAGGGGCGGTCGCCAGCCTGCTGCAGGCTGGCGACCACACGGTCGTCACGGACAACACGTATGGCGGCACCTATCGGCTGTTCGAGCGCGTCCTTCGCCGCTACCACCTCGAGTTCACCTACGTCGACACGTCCGTGCCCGATGAGGTCGAAGCAGCGATGCGCCACCCGCGGACGAAGCTCGTCTTTCTCGAGACGCCAACCAATCCCATGATGCAGGTCGCCGACATCGCGCGCATCGCAGAGATCGCGCACGCGCACGGCGCGCTCCTGGCCGTGGACAACACGTTCGCGAGCCCCTACGTGCAGCAGCCGATCCGGTTGGGCGCGGACCTGGTGATTCACAGCACGACCAAGTACCTCAATGGGCACAGCGACGGTATCGGTGGCGTCGTGGTGGCCACCGGCGAGAAGGAGATCGAGTGGCTGCGGTTCGTGCAGAACGCGGCGGGCGCGATTCTGGGCCCGTTCGAATCGTGGCTCGTCCTGCGGGGCACGAAAACGCTCGCGCTCCGGATGCCGCAGCACAACGCGAACGGCCTCACGCTGGCTCAGTTTCTGGCGAGCCATCGCAAAGTCCGGAAGGTGTTCTACCCGGGGCTGCCGGATCATCCGCAGCACGAGCTGGCGCGCCGGCAGATGCGAGGCTTCGGCGGGATGTTGTCGGTCGAGCTCGGATCGCTCGAGGCCGCCCGGGCCGTCCTCGACCACGTCCGGCTGATGGCGCTGGCTGAGAGCCTGGGCGGGGTCGAAACGCTCATTTGCCACCCCGCCACCATGACACACGCCTCCGTGCCCGACGAACGCAAGCGCCGGCTCGGCATCAGCGACGGACTGGTGCGCATTTCGGTTGGCGTGGAAGACATCGAGGACCTGACGGCGGATTTGGAGCAGGCGCTGGCGCGCGTGTAAGGCTGCGGCGCGAAAGCGCCGCGGCAAGGCCGAAGGCCGGGGCCCCCAACGCGGCACCCGCGTTGGGGTGGTAGACCGTCGCGCGAAGCGCGTAAAGCGCGTGGGGGTGGGGCCCCACGCGCACTAAATGATGATGGAGTGTGTGATCGTCCTGACGACGATCCCAGCGGAAGCAAACGGTGCGGCCCTGGCCGATGCACTCATAGCCGAAAGGCTGGCCGCATGCGTCAGCATCGCCGCGCCAATGGAATCGACCTATCGATGGAAGGGCGCGATCACCCACGACACTGAACGGCAGATCGTCATCAAAACGGTGGCGGATCGACTTCCCGCGCTCGAGGCGCGCCTGCGCGAGCTGCACCCATACGAAGTCCCGGAATTTCTCGTCTTGCAGGCGACCGCCAGTGAGCCATACGGGCGATGGGTGCTGGACGAGACGATCGTGCAGTAGTTCACGCAGCTCACGGGATTCGGGATTCGGGGTTGGGGGTTCGGAAGCGTCGTTGCCGGAGCTGAAATTCTGACCTGGCGACTGTCTTTCGAATCCCGATTCCCGAATCCCAAATCCCATGTATCATGCCATCGCATGAAGCGTGGGCTCCCTCCGGATGCCGCGCCTTCCGATCGCCCCGCCCGCCACGGGACCCGTCGCGCCGCCCGTCGCCAGCGTGTTCGCCGCGTCACCGCGTTCCTTCTGCTTTTTGTCGCGTCGGTGTTGATCGTCGACGGCCTCGTCGGCGACAAGGGGCTGCTCGCGATCGCTCAGGCCAGACGGGAATACAA
>JACQTH010000161.1 GCA_016210935.1 Acidobacteriota bacterium
CATCTGGTCCACCCGCCTGCCGTCAACGCGGATGACTCCACCATCCGGCCTGATCAGTCCGAGAATCAGCTTCAGCATCATCGATTTGCCCGCGCCGCTCGCGCCGAGCACGATCTTCGTGTGCCCCGGCATCAGCGTGAAGCTGACATCCCGCAGGACGACCACCTCGTCGAAGGCGAGTTGGACATGATCGAATTCGATGGCGGGAACTTCTTGATCCATGAATGTCGGGCTACGCGAGCGACTCCGGAGCTTACGTACCGTGGTCGCAGGACTGCGGCTGGCAACTCATACGAGCTCCGGAATCAATAGAGCAAATAGACCAGCAGATTGGTCACGAAGAAGTCGACCGCCAGCACCGCGACCGAGGCCGCCACCACCGCCTGGGTCGTGGCCCGCCCCACCCCCTGTGTGCCGCCGCGCGCCCGCAGGCCGACGTGACAGCCGATACTGACAATGACGAATCCGAGGAAGAAGGGCTTGATGAGGCCCATCCAGATGTCCTCCAGGAACAATCCTTCGCGGACCGACGTCCAGTAGACGCCGCTGCTGACGCCCAACTGCATCGATGCGATGATCCAGCCGCCGGCCACACCGGTGAAATCGGAGACCACCGTCAGGAGCGGCACCATGAAGATGCCGGCGAGAAACCGCGGCACGACCAGCTTCCGGACCGGATCGGCGCCGAGCGCGCGCAGCGCGTTGATTTGATCGGTGACGCCCATCGAGCCCAGCTCCGCCGCGATGCCGGATCCGACGCGGCCCGTAATCATGAGCGCCGTCAGAACGGGTCCCAGCTCCTTCACCATCGACGCGCTCACCAGCCGCCCGACCACGGGCCGGGCGCCAAACTGATCCAGCGTCAAGCCGGTCTGGAGTGCAAGCACCGCGCCGGTGAAGAGGCCGGTCAGGATGACGACGGTGAGCGATCCCACGCCGATCGCGTCGAGTTGCTCGACGATGTCGTGGAAGAAGTAGGGCCGGGTCACCATTCCCCGAAACGCCGCCGCGGACAGCCAAACGTACTCCTGCACCTCGAGGAGCGCGCTCTTGATCCACTTATCGATGACAACGATCAGGCGTTCAACTCCAGCGTGCGAAGCGTCTTGATGCGGTCCCGCAAGCGCGCCGCCTTCTCGAAATCCAGATTCGCGGCGGCCTGCCGCATCTCCTGCGAGAGCTGCGCGATGCGCGCGTCGACTTCTGCCTGCGAGCGGAAGACCTCCCGCTCCTCTCGTACGACAGGAATGGTCACGTAATCGCGCTCGTAGACGCTGGACATCACGTCGTCAATCGACTTGACGATCGTCTGCGGCGTGATGCCGTGCGCCTCGTTGTAGGCGGCCTGCAGCTCACGGCGACGCTCGGTCTCCTGAATCGCCACGCGCATCGACTCTGTGACGATATCGGCGTACATGATGACGCGCCCGTTCACGTTGCGTGCCGCACGCCCGGCGGTCTGAATGAGCGACCCGGCCGAGCGGAGAAAGCCCTCTTTGTCGGCGTCGAGAATCGCGACGAGCGAGACTTCCGGCAGATCGAGCCCCTCGCGGAGCAGGTTGATCCCGATCAGCACGTCAAACTCGCCGCGGCGCAGATCGCGCAGGATTTCGACGCGCTCGAGCGTCTCGATGTCCGAATGCAAATACCGCACCTTGACGCCGAGCTCGTGATAATACTGGGTCAGATCCTCGGCCATCCGCTTGGTCAGCGTCGTGACGAGGACGCGCTCGCCGCGCTCGCCCCGGAGTCGAATCTCGCCCAGCAGATCGTCGACCTGCCCGCGCACCGGCCGCACATCGATCGCCGGATCGGTCAGACCCGTGGGCCGGATGATCTGTTCCACGACGACGCCCTCCGCCTGCGACAGTTCGTAAGGCCCCGGCGTCGCCGACACGAACAGCACCTGCCCGCAGCGCGCCTCCCACTCCGCGAAGTTCAGCGGCCGGTTGTCGAGCGCCGACGGCAGGCGGAAGCCGTAGGCCACCAGGACTTCCTTGCGCGACCGGTCCCCGTGGTACATCCCGCGTATCTGCGGCACGGTCTGATGACTCTCGTCGACGATCAGGAGCGCGTCGCCGGGCAGGTAGTCGAGCAGCGTCGGCGGCGGCTCGCCGGGCGCTCTGCCGGTCAGGTGCCGGGAGTAGTTCTCGATGCCATGGCAGTACCCGATCTCGCGAATCATCTCGAGATCGAACATGGTCCGCTGATGGAGCCGCTGCGCCTCGAGGAGCTTTCCCTCCTTCTCGAGCGCGCCGCGATACCTTTCGAGCTCCGCCTTGATCGATTCGACCGCCTGCCGGGTGCGATCGCGGCTGGTGACGAAATGCGATTTGGGATAGATCGCCACCTTGTCGTAGTGCCGGATCGCCTTCCCGGTCAGCGGGTCGAACGAGACGAGCTCATCGACCTCGTCGCCGAACAGCCCGACGCGGACGGCGTGCTCCTCGTACGACGGGTGGACCTCGATCAAATCGCCGCGCGCCCGGAACGTGCCCCGCGCGAACTCGACGTCATTCCGCTCGTACTGGATTTCGACGAGCTTCCGCAGGATCTGCTCGCGCGTGATGCGCTGTCCGCGCTCGAGCGGCAGCATCATCCCGTAATACGCCTCCGGCGA
>JACQTH010000158.1 GCA_016210935.1 Acidobacteriota bacterium
AACCTGCCGTCAAGCTTCGTGTGCGACATGAACACCTCACCGGTCGCATTCACCGCGTCGATCAGCCGCTCGTTGAGCGTATCCAGGGACTCCGGGGTCCACTCTCCGGCCTTCGGTCGCGCCCGGAAGCAGACGACGCTCAGCGGAACCGGCGCCACACGTTCGAAATCCGAGAGGTCATCAACCCAGCCGGCAAATCGCGCGGCAAGCTCGAGATGGCCGGCCAGCAGATCGCGAATGCCTGCAGCCCCGTAATGCCTGAGGACCATCCACAGCTTGAGGGCGCGAAAGCGCCGTCCGAGCTGAATCCCGGTGTCCATCAGGTTTCGAACATCTCCGCCGCTGGTCTTCAGATACTCAGGCGTGAGCGAGAACGCCTGGCGCACGACTTCCATGTGCGGAGTGTAGAAGGCGCTGAGGTCGATGGGGATGAAGAGCCACTTGTGCGGATTCACCACCAGGGAATCGGCGCGATCGCAGCCGGCGAGGACGGATCGCTGTTCAGGCAGGATGGCGGCGGGTCCTGCGTACGCGGCGTCGACATGCAGCCAGACACGCTGCTTCACGCAAATGTCGGCGAGCTGCGGCACCGGATCGATGCTGGTCGTCGAAGTCGTCCCCACCGTCGCGACCACAGCGACCGGCGTCACGCCCGCGGCGCGGTCGTCCTCGATGGCCTCGCCCAGCCGATCGGGCTTCATCCGACACTCCGCATCGCATTCGATCTTCCGGACGCCGCGATGACCGAACCCCAGGAGCATCGCCGCCTTCTCCACCGACGAATGCGAATGCTCCGAGCAGTAGAGACGAAGCGGTGAACGGTTGCTGCCGGTGAGGCCGTGCTCGCGGAGGCCCGGTATGGCCCGCTCGCGCGCGGCCGCGAGCGCGTGCAGCGTGCTGACGGAGGCCGTGTCGTAAATCACGCCTTCGAAGGAGGACGGCAATCCCATCAGGTCGCGGAGCCATCCGAGCGCGACTTCTTCAAGCTCCGTCGCCGCAGGGCTCGTGCGCCAGAGCATCGCCTGCTGGTTGAGCGCCGCGGCCAGCAGCTCGGCCAGCACGGCGGGCTCGCACGCGCTGCAGGGGAAATAGGCGAAGAACCCGGGCTGGTTCCAGTGCGTGACCCCGGGCATGATGAGCCGTTCGAAGTCGTCGAGAATCCGTTCGAACGGCTCGCCCTGTTCCGGCGCGCGGGGCGGGAGGGCGGCGCGAAGATCGCCGGGCTTCACACGCGCGAGAACCGGATAGCGTTCCGGATGATCGAAGTAGTCGGCGATCCAGTCGATCAGCCGGTGGCCGTGTGCACGGAATGTGGCAGAATCCATAGCAAGGAGCATTCAATGTCTGAGCCACTGTATACCAGTCGCGTGCGAGTCGAACGGATCGATGGACCCATCCGGCACGCGTACGTGGCGCCGTTCACCGCCCCGATTCGGTTCGGCGTGCACGGAGCCGTCAAGCAGTTCTACGGGGTCGAGCCGAAGGAGGAGCTGCCCACCACGCTCGACCACATGGTCGCGGCGGTCGGCAGTTGACTGCTGGGCACTCTTGCCGGCGCACTGGCAGTGCGTCAGATTCCCGTCGAGCGAGACACGATTCAGGCGTCAGTCGAAGGAGAGATCGACGCGATCGACCGCGTGCTGCGGATCACGCGCATCCGCGTTCACTACGCGTTGAGGATTCCGGCGGGTACGCGCGCGGCGGCTGAACGCGCGATCGCGACTCACGAGGAAAAGTGTCCGGCCGCGACGAGCGTGCGGAACTGCATTCAAATCCAGATCGCTGCGGACATCACCGAAGTCTGAAGACGTGCGATGCCTTGGTGGACCACTTAGTGGGCCACTTAGTGCTTCAGCTCCTTGCGCACGGCCTCGCACAGGTGCGTACGTGTGAACGGTTTCGACAGGAGCGGCATTCCTCTCTCGGAGACCTCACGATAGACGGCCGTGTTGTCGTTGTAGCCTGACATTGCTGATTTGGTGATTGATTGTAATTACCAGATTCTCAATGTTGTTCTTTCTCGACCTCTA
>JACQTH010000028.1 GCA_016210935.1 Acidobacteriota bacterium
CGCCCTACCTGCTCTCCCCGCCCTCACAGATCCGCATCCGCGCGCAGCGCTTCTGCCTTGTCGGTGCGCTCCCAGGTGAACTCGGGCTCCAGCCGGCCGAAGTGGCCGAAGGCCGCGGTCTTGCGGTAAATGGGTCGCCGCAGATCCAGTTCCTCCATGATGCCACGCGGCGTGAGCTTGAAATGGCTGCGGACCAGTTCGACGATGCGGGATACTGGAATCCGGCTGGTGCCGTCGGTCCTCACCATGATCGAGATGGGCTCGGCGACGCCGATCGCGTACGCGAGCTGAACCAGCAGGCGGTCCGCGAGCCCGGCCGCCACACAGTTCTTGGCGATGTAGCGCGCCATGTAGTTGGCCGACCGATCGACCTTGGTCGGGTCTTTGCCGGAGAACGCTCCCCCGCCGTGCGGGGCCGCGCCGCCATACGTATCCACGATGATCTTGCGGCCCGTGACGCCGGCATCACCCTGCGGTCCGCCGATGACGAATCGGCCCGTCGGATTGATGAGGATTCTGGTCGACTCGTCCATCATCTCCGGCGGCACGATCCGGTTGACGATCGTCTCGACGACGTCCTCACGCAGGGTCGCCTGATTCACGAGCGAGCTGTGCTGCGTCGAGATCACGACGGTGTCGACGCGTACCGGCTTCGCCCCCTCGTACTCGACGGTGACTTGTGACTTGCCGTCCGGGCGCAGGTAGTCGAGCACGCCATCGCGGCGCGCGCACGAGAGGCCGCGACAGAGCTTGTGCGCCAGCATGATCGGCATCGGCATCAGCTCCTCGGTCTCCGTGCACGCGAACCCGAACATCATGCCCTGATCGCCGGCGCCTCCGGGATCGACGCCCAGCGCGATGTCCGGCGACTGTTCGTGAATCGAGGACAGGACGGCGCAGGTCTCGTAGTCGAAGCCGAATTTCGCGCGCGTGTAGCCGATCTCCCTGATGGTCTCGCGGACGATTTTGGGAAAATCGACGTAGCAGCTGGTGGTGATTTCGCCGGCAATCATCGCCATGCCGGTCGTCACGAGCGTCTCGCAGGCGACGCGACCGACCGGATCCTGCGCCAGGATGGCGTCCAGAATCGCGTCGGAGATCTGGTCCGCGATCTTGTCGGGATGGCCTTCGGTGACCGACTCGGAGGTGAAGAGATAACGGCCGTCGGGCATTGTGTGAATGGCCGGGACCCGCGCATCCGCTCAATCCGTCAAATTCGAGCCGGATGCTGCGAACGGCTCTACGCCCCGCTCCCTTCGTCGCACTGATTGTAGTCCGTCAGGCCCGCGGGTGAAATCGATCGTACAGCGTTCGCAATCGTGACTCGAGCACATGCGTGTAGATTTGCGTGGTCGACAGGTCCGTGTGGCCCAGCATCATCTGGATGGCCCGCAGATCGGCCCCGCGTTCCAGCAGATGTGTCGCGAACGAATGCCGCAGCACGTGCGGGCTGACGTCGCGGCGCAGTCCCGCCTTCCGCACGTAGCCCTTCAGGATTTTCCAGAAGCCGACCCGCGACAGCGCCTTCCCCCGAGCGTTGACGAACAGGCGCGGCGAGCTCTGCCCCCGCAACAGCGCGGGCCGCGCGTCGCGTTGATAGCGCCGGACCCACGCGGTCGCCTCGTCGCCGATTGGGACGACCCGCTCCTTGCGGCCCTTTCCGACACAGGTCAGGTAGCCCGCCTGCAGATTCAGATCGCTCGATCGGAGGGCCACGAGCTCCGAAACGCGCAGGCCGGTCGCGTAGAGCACCTCGATCAGCGCGCGATCGCGCAGCCCGAGCGGCGTGGACCGGTCGGGCTGTCCCAACAGCGCATCGACCTGGTCGACGTTGAGGAACTTGGGCAGGCCCGCAACGGCCCGCGGCGCGCGCAGATCATCCGCCGGGTTCGACGTCAGGCGCTGTTCGATCGTCGTGAAGCGATAGAACCCTCGGACGCTAGCGACCGCGCGCGCGACCGATCGGGCCGAGAGTCCGCGATCCATCAGGTCGCGGACGAACGCCTCGAGCGCCTGCCGGTCCAGACGCAGGAGCTTCTGCTTTCGCCCGGCCGCGAATTCCGCCAGCATGCGGAGGTCGCGGCCGTAGCTTACGACGGTGTGCTCGGAAAGACGGCGCTCGACGCGCAGATGGTTCAGGTACTCGTCGATGAATGGCTGCGTTGACATCATCAGGCGGCGGATCTAGTATCGCGGGTTCTAGCGAGGCCGCGCCTCAAACCGACCAGCGCCGCTTCGCTCCTCAGGTCCCATGCCCGTTCACTCGAAATGGCAGTCGCTCCCCACGGAAGCCATCAATCCCGCCACCCTCGCGATCGACAAGCTCGCCCCCGGCGAGATTGTCGACCTCATGATCAGCGAGGACCGGAAGATTATCGCCGCGGTGAGCCACGAACGCGAGCGCATCGCGCACGGCATCGACATCCTCGTTCAGGCGCTCAAGAAAGGCGGACGCGTCATCTTCGTCGGCGCCGGCACCAGCGGGCGTCTCGGCGTCCTCGAGTCCGCCGAGATGCCCCCCACCTTCGGGACCAGCGCGAAGCTGGTGCAGGCCATCATGGCCGGCGGGCAGGATGCGGTGATGAAGGCCAAGGAAGGCGTCGAGGATCACTACGAAGATGGCGTCCGGGCGATTGCGCGCCTCCGTCCGAGCCGCAAGGACGTGGTCATCGGCGTCTCCGCGAGCGGGATGACGCAGTTCGTCCGCGGGACGCTCGTTCGGTCGAGAAAGGCGGGCGCGAAGATCATCTTCGTGACCTGTTATCCGGCGACAGAGCTGCAGACCTTCGTGGACCTCACCATCGCGCCGTCCGTCGGTCCGGAAGTCATTGCCGGATCGACGCGCCTGAAGGCGGGCACCGCGACCAAGATGGTGCTGAACATGCTGACGACCGGCGCGATGGTACGGATCGGCAAGACGTACGGCAACCTGATGGTCGACGTGCAGACGGGATCAGAGAAGCTGAAGGATCGCGCACGGCGTATTGTCACGATGGTCACCGAGATCGACTACGACGAAGCGGACGAGCTGCTCCGCCGCGCCCACTGGAACGTCAAGGCGGCCATCGTCATGCAGAAGACGGGCATGAGCTACCGGCGCGCGCTCGCGCGCCTGCGCAAGTCGGAGGATTTCGTCCGCGAGGCCATCGGCGAAGATATCGAGCCCCGCCTGCGCCGCCTCATCGGCGCGGCCGCCTCCGAGTAGGTCCCCGCACAGACGCCCCGGCGGTCGCGTCGAGCACAAGCCGCACGTTCGAATGAAGCTGGAGAAACGAGGCGGGCACCCTCGGCGTCACGGGCCCGTACACCATCCGCTGGATGCAGGCTGCCTTGTCCCGGCCGGTCGCCAGAAGGATGATCTCACGAGCGCGCAGGATCGTTCCGACGCCGACGGACAGCGCTTCCCGCGGCACCTTCCGCCAATCCCCGCCAAACAGCATCGCGTTCGCTCGACGCGTCTCTGGATGCAGGCGCGTTCGATGCGTTCGCGCCGACACCGACGGCCCCGGCTCGTTGAAGCCGATGTGACCGTTGGCGCCGATGCCCAGCAGTTGCAGATCGATGCCGCCCGCCTCGCGAATCGCACGTTCGTAGTGCTCGCACTCGCGGAGGGGATCACGGGCGTTGCCGTCGAGCAGATGGATGCGATCCGGCTGCAGATTCACATGAGTGAACAGGTGCCGTTCCATGTAGCTCCGGTAACTGCCAGGATGTGCGGCGGCGAGACCCAGGAACTCGTCCAGGTTGAATGTCGAGGCCCGCGAAAAATCGGCCTGCCCCGCCGCGGTCAGCCGGGCAAGCTCGCGATAGAGATTGAGGGGCGTCCGGCCCGTCGGCAATCCGAGAACGAGCGTCGGCTTTCCGCGCAACGCTCGGGCGATTCGCTGTGCGACGCTAACGGCCACTTCTCGGCCTGTTGCATGGATCTCAACCGTGAACGGCGGAGGGAAAGAAGCATCCGGTGATGTTGTGATTTCGTGATTTGATGCCTTTGCCCGTCGCGACGCCATTAGCGGATCACCAAATCACCAGATCACCAAATGCCATCATACGTACACGGGTACCCTGGCGCCTCCCCGCAGCTCTTCGAGCGCAAGCTGAACCGCGCCGGCCGCGGGTTCGCGATCGAGGACGACCACGCGGCAGCGCGCCGCGATCTGCGGGAGCCGGCGGGTCAGCTCCTCGGCCAGCCAGGGGGCCGCCCGAAACATCCCACCGGCGAGCACGAAAGGGAACGCTTCCTGTTCGAGGCTCAACTGCCGCACCACGGAGGATGCCGATGACAGTAATTCCGTAACGGCGTGGTCCAGGATCCTGGTCGCCACGGGATCGCGTTCGGCGTGGGCTTCGCGCACGCAATCGGCGAGGGCGGCGACGGCAGACGGCGTCAGCGGTTTCCCGTACACCGCGCGGATGAGATCCGAGGGCTGGTTCAGGCCGAAATGAGCGAGCACCCGCGGGGTCAGCGACGTGCGTTGGGATCGGCCGTCCGCTTCGCGCACGACGGCCCGCAGGGCCTGCCGCCCGATCCAGTAGCCGCTGCCCTCGTCGCCGAGAACGTGCCCCCAGCCGCCGGAGCGCGCGGCGCGGTTCCGCCCGTCACGCCCGTACGAGATGGAGCCGGTTCCGGAGACGATGACGACGCCCGGCTCGTCGCCCGCGCCGGCAAGCAGCGAAATGAGCGCATCGTTCACCACGACGATGCGCGCCTGATAGGCGATACGGGTCATGATGGCGCGGACCGTCGCGGCGTCGTCTTCGCGGTCGACCCCGGCCATCCCGATGCAAACCGCCTTGGGGACGATGGTGCGTTCTCCAAGCGCGCGCGCCATCAGCTCGTGGAGAACCTTCTCGAGTCCGAGCTCGCCCGCGAGCTGCAGATTCGCTCCTCCACCGCGAACCTGCGCCACGATGCGTCCTTCCTCATCGGCGAGCAGGCACATCGTCTTGGTGGCCCCCGCGTCGAACCCCAGCACGTAATGCATAGTTTGACAGCTGCTCGCCCCTGCATTCACCCCGTCACTTCTTCAGGATGAATCTCACGCGCCAGCTATTGCGCTCGCGACGAGCACCGAGAATAGGGGTGACTCTCGAGCGTGTCAACGAAGACTCGCCCGAACCCGGGCGCCGGCCGATGAACCGAAGCCAAATTCGTTTACACTTATCGCACGTGGTTCCGCAACGAGTCGTCGTTCCAGCTGCTGCTCTCGCTTTCTCATTCTTCATCGCGGCTGCCCATCCGCTGACCGCCGATCGATCTGCCAAAACACCCGCGTCCGGGTCGCGGCCGCCGAGTGAGCGATCCGTGCGCGCGCTCTGGGTCGCGCGGACGACCTTGACGTCGCAGGCGGCGATCGCCGCCATGGTCGAGTCGGCCAGAGACGCCGGATTCAACACCATTCTGGTGCAGGTGCGAGGCCGCGGTGACGCGTACTTCAAGGATGGCGTGGAGCCGCGCGCGATGGCGCTGTCACGCCAATCGGGATCGTTCGATCCGCTGGCGACGACCCTGAAGCTCGCTCACGCGGCGGGTCTCAAGGTGCACGCCTGGATCAACGTGAACCTGGTGTCTGACGCGCGCGGGCTCGTGCCCCAGGATCACGTGGTGTTGCGGCATCCCGAATGGCTGATGGTTCCGCGGGAGATCGCGGCGAATCTCCAGCGCCTGTCGCCTTCAGACCGCCGCTATATCGATGCCCTGAAACAGTGGACAAGAGCCCACTCGAAGCGCGTCGAGGGGTTGTACGTCTCGCCGGTTCCCAGCCTAGCGATGAAGCACACGGCGTCGGTGGTGACCGATATCGTGGAGCGCTACGCCGTGGACGGCGTCCACCTCGATTACATTCGCTATCCGAACGAGAGCTTCGATTACAGCGCGGCCACCCTTCGCGCCTTCCGCGATCACATGCGCCGGCGTCTCAACTCGAAGGACCGGGAACGATACGAAGCGCGGCTGGCGGGGAATCCGTTTGTCTATCCCGATGCCTTCCCGAAAGCCTTTGGCGAGTTCCGTCGCGCGAGCCTGACGAGA
>JACQTH010000159.1 GCA_016210935.1 Acidobacteriota bacterium
AACGCATAGAAGGCGCCGGCGGCAAGAGCGGCGACGGCGTCTGCCGTCAGGGCGCGCACCAGCAGAAACATGCCGAGCCCGCTCAGGATGAAGGTCGAGAGAAACAGGAGGTTGTAGCAAAGGATGGGATTCCAGGTGACCGCGTAGACGGGAAGGATCTGAATCGCCTGCGCCGCCAGGTGTTCCGAATAGGCGAGCGCGTAGGGCTCCGGATAGAAGATGTTGGCGTGCCACACCCTGCCCAATGCCGTGACGTCCCCCCGCAGGGCTTGGAGCAGGTGATCGGCCACCCACGACAGGATCCAGCAGTTCAGAAGGGGATCGCCGAGATCATTCGGCAGGTCGCGCGTGAGGCCGCGCGCAACCGGCCACGTCATCACGACCGTGGCCGCGGTATAGAAAAGCGTTACCCTCCAACCCGAGATGCGCATGAGCGCAGAAAGCAAAAACCGGATTCTGGTCCGGTATAGCCGTGGTCTGAGGTCAGAAACCTGACGAATCCCTTTACGACTGCTCGCGTGCGTCGAGCAGTTCCTGAAGGATGACCAGCACAATCGCCGCGCTGGGCACCGCCAGGAGGGCGCCGACCAGGCCGAGCAGCGAGCCACCGAGCAGCAGCGCCACGATGACGGTGACGGCGCTGATGCCGACCTGCCGCGACATCACCTTCGGGACCAGCACGTGATTCTCGACCTGTTGCTGCAGGAAAAAGAAGATCGCCACGCCCAGCGCGAGCTGGGGCGAGACACTGAGCCCGACCAGGACCGCCGGAATGGCCGCAAGGATCGGCCCGACAATCGGAATCAGTTCCCCTACACCTGCCACGACCGCCAACACGTAAAAGTACGGCACCCCCATCAGGAACAAACCCAGCGCGGCAGACGATCCGATGATCGCACCCAACAGGAGCTGTCCGCCGAGCCACGCACTGACCTTCAGGCTGACTTCCCGTGAGGCGTTCGCGACCCGATCGCGGCGCTCACGAGGGAACAACCGGATGAAGCTCTCGAAAATCGATTCGGCATCAACGAGCAGGTAAAACGTCAGGATGAGGATGGTCACCAGACCGAAGGCGCCGCCAATGACGCCGATGATGCCCTCGAAAATGATCCCCGCGGCATCCTTGCCGGGACCCGGCGCCTGCGCGAGGGCGTCGCGCAGCGTAATCGGTTGCCGGATCACGCCGAGCTTCATCAGTTCCTGCTGAACGCGATCGAGCAGCTCGGGCAGCCGATTCCACAATTCCTGCGCCTGAACCGCCAGGGGAGTCGCCACGAGCGAGACGACCAGCATCATCGTCCCGATGACCGCAAAGTAGATCACGAGAATCGCCAGCCAGCGCGGGAAACGTCGGGACCCGATCGGAAGGAGCCGCTGTCGTTCGATGATCCGTACCAGCGGGCTGATCCCTATCGCCAGCAGCACGCTCACATAGATGATCAAGAGGACGCCACGGACGAGATAGAGCGTCCAGAAGATGACGGCCGTGAGAGCCGTCATCACGATGGCAAACAGGATGAGACGGCGCGGGGTTTCCACGCTTCTTCGTTCTACGCGCGGTGGTTCAGGAAGGTTCCGGTGAAGGACGCGACGTCGCCGTAGACCTCCGCGAGCATCTCGGGCGAAGCGAGAAACACGACGCGGAAGTATCCGTCGGCGGGCGGAAGTCCGAAGCCCGACCCGTGCACGACCAGGACGCCGGTTTCGCGGAGCAGCTGCAACACGAACTGCTCGTCTGTCGCGCCGGCCGGCAGATCGACGCGGGGCATCGCGTAAAAGGCCGCGGCCGGACGCGTGCACGTCATCCCGGGAATGGCGTTCAGCTTATCCGTCGTCACGGTCGCGCGCGCGCGAAGCGCGGATCTGAATGCAGCCTGATGAGATCGGTCGCCCGTGAGGGCTGCGGCAATGGCGTGCTGCATCGGTACCGTGCTGCACAGCCGGCCGTCCGCGAGCTTCTTGATTCCCGCCAGAACGTCGTCGAGCCGATCGCTGCGGCCGACCGCCAGCCAGCC
>JACQTH010000196.1 GCA_016210935.1 Acidobacteriota bacterium
GCATGACAGAGGAAGTCTCGGTCAATGGTGGGCCATTCGTCCGGCTGGGTAATGCCCTGTATATGAAACAGGGGCTTTAGACAGGCTTCGGGCTACGGGCTACAGGCTGCAGGGCTGGGGAACCATTGAAGCCCGAAGCCTGACGCCCGACGCCTGGAGCCCGGAGCCTATTAATAAGGAGGGCACTGTGAGGACCTCGGTTACCGGAATTGGGCTCGCGGGTGCGCTCATCACGATCATCGCGACCACATCGTTCGAGGGGGCTGTCCCGCCAGCCGGCGTCACGGTGGCATCGGTTCCCACCTACACAAAGGAGATCGCGCCGATTCTCAACAGACGGTGTGTCGAATGTCACCGCGCGGGCATGTTCGCGCCGATGGCGCTGACCAGCTACGACGAAGTGCGGCCGTGGGCGCGCGCCATCAAGCACCAGGTGACGACGCGCGAGATGCCCCCGTGGAGCGCGGATCCGCGCTACGGCGAGTTCGAGAACGATCCGCGCCTCACGGAGCAGGAGATCGCGACGATTGCCGCGTGGGCCGACCAGGGGGCGCCCCGGGGCGATGCCAAGGATCTGCCACCGCCGCCCGTGTTTCCCGACGGCTGGACGATCGGAACGCCGGACGTCGTCTTCACGATGGCGGAAGAATTCACGATCCCGGCCAGCGATGAAGTCCCCTATCAGTATTTCAGGATCCCGACGAACTTCACCGAGGACAAATGGGTGACGGCCTACGAAGTACGCCCGGGGAATCGCGCGGTCGTTCACCATGTGATTGCGTCCGCGCAACCCGGCGGCAATAATCCGCGCGACGAGCGCACGCCGGGCCGTGTCGGTCTGGGCGGCCTCACGCCGAACAAGCCCGGCGTCGTGCTGCCGCGCGGCGTCGCGCGGCGCGTTCCGGCGGGCGCCGACATCATCTTTCAAGTCCACTACACGGCGAACGGCGTCGAGCAGAAGGACCGCACCAGCATCGGCCTGATGTTCGCGAAGGAGCCGCCCGTGAAGACGAGCGGCGGCGGCAGCATCATGCAGTTCGCCTTCGTGATTCCGCCGGGCGCGGACAACCACGAGGTCCGCGGCAGCCGCACCTTGACCGAGGACACGTGGCTGACCGACATGATGCCGCACATGCACATCCGCGGAAAGGACATGACCTACACCGCGTACTATCCGGACGGCCGCTCCGAGATTCTGCTCTCGGTGCCGAAGTACAACTTCAACTGGCAGATCACCTACAGGCTGAAGCAGCCGAAGCTGCTGCCGAAGGGCACGCGCCTCGAAGTGGTCGCGCACTTCGACAACTCGCGCAACAACCCGTTCAATCCCGATCCGACACAGACGGTTCGCTGGGGCGATCAGACGTGGGAAGAGATGATGATCGGCTTCTACACGACGGTGCGCGACCTGCCGGCAGCGGCGGTCGCGCCGCAATAAGGAGCAGTCTAGGACGTTTCCGCGATCGCCGCCGCCATGGCGGCGGCGATTCGGTCCCACGTCGCCGTCTCGGTCTCGATCTGTTTTCGTCCGGCCTTCGTCAACTGGTAGTACTTCGCTCGGCGGCGATTCTCCGACTCGCCCCACTCCGAGCGGAGCCAGCCTTTTTCCTCCAACCGGTGCAGGGCCGGGAACAGTGACCCCGGTCTGACGTCGAAGGTGCCGCGCGTGATTTGTTGAACGCGCCGCGCGACGCCGAGTCCATGGTCGGACCCCAATGACAAGGCCCGCAGGATCAACAGGTCGAGGGTGCCCTGCAACAGGCTTGTCTTGGATGCCGCCACTATGCTCCTTTATCCCTGTCCTAGTAACGAAGCTTCGCCTCAAACCGACGAGTGAAACAGACGAAGCTTCGTTACTAGTTTGCGCGGCCGCATATGCGGCCGCCTAAGCCGGGCTTGCACGGGAAATGTGACCGTTTTGTACACGTTCTAGCCGTGCAAGCACGGCTTGTCCCACTTGCTTGACCTGCCCTACCTGCCCTACCCGCCCTACTTGCCAACTGCCCTACTCGTATCTCAGCGCCCGAACAGGATCGACCCGCGACGCACGCCGCGCGGGAACGTAACTGGCGGCGAGCGTCAGGCCGATCAGCGTCAGCGGAACGATGACATAGGTCGCCGCGTTCGGAGAAGCGAGACCGACCAACGTCGCCACAAGCAGCCGCGCAACGACGAGGCTGACGCAGCCACCCACAATGATGCCCGCCAGCGACAGCACCACTCCCTGGCCCAACACCATCCGCAGCACATCCCATCTGGCGGCGCCAAGCGCCATTCGGACACCAATTTCGCGCGTCCGCCGCGCCACCGAATACGCGATGAGCCCGTAGAGGCCGATGAGCGCCAGCATCAATCCGATAAGGCCCATGGTGCCCACCATCTGCATAATCCGCAACGGCACGTTGATCGCGCGCTGGCGGTACAGCGTCGAAAATACCCGCACGTCATAGACCGGCTGATTGACGTCGAGCGCACGCACGATGCCCCGCAGCGGCGCCGCGAGCGCGGCCGGGTCGCCGTCGGTCTCGGCCAGCACCGACATCCCGCTTCTCACC
>JACQTH010000186.1 GCA_016210935.1 Acidobacteriota bacterium
GATGCCGGCGCATGATGCGCCAGGCTGTGTCGAGATCGCCATGAATGTCGCCGAGGGCACCCAATAGAGCCATTTGAAGATTTGATGATTGAGGATTTGGTGATTGATTGACCGATTGCTGAATTGATGATTGGAGATTTATTGTCGATTGTCGGATCAATCATCAATCACTCGATCGACAATCCCGCAATCAGTTACCAGATCGAAAATCACCAGATTTTCAAATGGAGCCGGGCAGTTACTTAGCCGGAACGAGCAGATCCTCCTTGTCCCAGATGAACTCGTTCTTGCTGTACACCGCGAGCTCGTAATCCTTGCCCATGAAGATCGCGGACACCGGACACGCCTCTTCGCAATAGCCGCAGAAGATGCAGCGCATCTTGTGGATTTGATACACCTTCGCGTAGCGCGGGCCTGCCTGCACGGTGCCGTCGTTTTCTGCCGCTTCGAGGTAGATGGCGTCGGCGGGACACGCCACCGCGCAGAGGCCACAGGCGACGCATTTCTCGAGTCCGTTCTCGTCCCGCATCAGGACCTGCTTGCCGCGGTACTTCGGATAGACCGGCAGCTTCTGTGCCGGATAGTTCACCGTGATCGGTGCTTTGAACAGATGCTTGAGCGTGATGGCGAAGCCGGCGAGAAGCGGGCGAAGCATGATCAGAGAATAGCAGGAGCTAGAAGCTAGGAGCTAGGAGCTAGGAGTTAGGAGCTCCTAGCTCCACCGCTTGGGGTCTGACCCCGAATTCTCTACAATCGGGAGCTGTCAGACGCATGCCCCAGGAACCGAAATTCCTGACCGCCGACCAGGTGTTGCTGACCACGTTGATCGTCAAGATCGCCGTGGTCGCGCTGCTCGCGATCGTGCTCGTCCGGTACCACCGCTTCCGACACATCCTGTTGTCGGAGCGCCGGATGTGGCCCGAGCGGCTGGTCTTCGCGCTCAGCTTCGGCATTCCACTCTCGGCTGGTGTGGCCTCACGCCTTCTCCTCAATTACAACGCCGCCGATTTGAGCCTGTCCGGATCGTTCGTCGCCGGGTTGATCGCCGGCCCGTACGCCGGCGCCCTGGTCGGGCTCATGGCCGGCTTGCCGGCGGCCATCGCTCATCAGTACATCGCGCTGCCCTTTGCCGTGGGGTGCGGATTCGCCGGCGGGGGGCTGCGCGAACTGTGCCCGAAGGAGGCGATCTGGCACTTTTCGCCGTTCGTCTTCACCACGCTCCACACCCGCGCGTGGCGGATGATCAGGCTACAGGTCGACTGGCAGGTCGTGCTGGTGCTGGCGCCCGTCGGTCTCGAGTTGATTCGGCAGGCCCTCGGCCATCGGTGGCCCTCGCGCATCTTCATTCTCGGCTCGACCTCGCCATGGCTCTCCGTCGTCGTCATCATCGCGACCGTCATCTGCGTCGCGACGCCGATCAAAATCTGGAACAACGCGCGTATCGAGCACAAGCTTCACGAGCAGGAAAAGCTGCTGCTCGCGGCGCGCATCGACGCGCTGTCGAGCCAGATCAACCCGCATTTCCTCTTCAACACCCTGACGTCGATCGCGTCTCTGATCCGGTCGGATCCCGAGACGGCGCGTCTCGTGATCAACAAGCTGTCGAACATCCTCCGCCGCCTCCTTCGAAGCCAGGACCACTTCGTCACGCTTCGCGAGGAGCTGGAGTCCGTCGACGAATACCTCGATATCGAGGTCGTTCGCTTTGGATCCAATCTCGTCGTCGACAAGCACATCAGCCCTGACACGCTCGACATGATCGTCCCGAGCATGATCCTGCAGCCGCTGGTCGAGAACTCGATCAAGCACGGCCTGTCCCCCAAGGTGGGAGGTGGCCGCATCACGCTGCGCAGTCTTCGAGAGAATGGCCACGCCGTCATCGAGGTCGAGGACGATGGCCTCGGGATGCCGGCGACCGGCCGCGAGCCCACGGAGGGCACCGGCATCGGCCTGGCGAATGTCACGGAGCGGCTGCGCGTGATCTACGGGACGAACTATCACTTGAAGCTGACGAGCGAGCCTGGCAGAGGGACCTGCGTCCGGATCGAGATCCCGGAATTCGCCACGCCGGATCTCCTGTCAACTTGATGATGACCTTCGGTGACCCCTCATGTCCCTGAGAGCCATCGTCGTCGACGACGAGCAGCTCGCGCGCGAGGAGTTGTGCTTTCTGCTGGAGCGGCGCGGAGGGGTGGATGTCGTGGGCCAGGCGGGCAATGGCCTCGAGGCCCTGACCACCATCGAACGACTGAACCCGGACCTCGTCTTCCTGGATGTTCAGATGCCAGGCCTCACCGGCTTTGAAGTGGCCCACCGCATTCTGGAGCGGCAGCTCCAGACCTCGCTCATTTTCGTCACGGCCTTCGATCGCCACGCCATCGAGGCGTTTGAGGTCAATGCCGTGGACTACTTGCTCAAGCCCGTCGAGCCATCGAGGTTGGATCAGGCCGTGCAAAGGGCCGAGCGGAGGATCTCGCTGGATCGGTCACCTGGCCGGGGCGCCGTGGAGGGGCTGAACGACCAGCTTCGGAAGATCGTCCAACTCGTGGCTCAGAAGGAAGGCCGGCGCGAACAACTGGCGGTCAAGGTGGGCGAACGGTTCCAGCTCGTCCAGGCCGAGGACATCATCTATGCCTCGCTGGCCGAAGACACGATACAGATCGTGACGGCGCAGGTTGCGGGAACGTCCAACTATCGTACACTAGACGAATTACAGGCTCGGCTGGATCCGGCGGTGTTCTGGCGCGTGCACCGGTCGCACCTGGTAAATATCAATAAAATCAAGGAGATAGTGCCTTGGTTCAGCAGGAACTACATCCTCAGGATGAAGGACGCGAAATCGACCGAGATCCCGGTCAGCCGCGCCCAGACGAAGCGGCTTCGGGAATACCTGAAGTTGTAGCCTCCCAAGACGTGGGTCGGCCGGACTACGTGCAGTACGCGGACGCTGGGGCGTCCCACGATGAACCGGCGGGTGCCTATCCCGAGCCGGCTGCGATCGCGGTGCCCATTACGCCCGAGCAGCAGCGCGACGAGCGCCGGCGTGTCATTGCCGCGCGCCTCATCACGGCGCGGGACGAACTGATCGCCTGGTTTCGAACGCTCACGTCCGCGGCGGTCTACGCGACGCTGATCGTGACCTTCGGGTTCCAGGTGGCGCGCGTCGAAGGCCAGAGCATGGCGCCGACGCTGTCCGATCAGGATCGACTCATCGTGAACAAGCTGGCCTATCGAGTCGGCGAGCCGAAGCGCGGTGACATCGTCATGTTGTACTACCCGATCAATCCGGACAAGTCGTTCGTGAAGCGCGTCATTGCGGAAGAGGGCGACCAGATCCGGATCGTGGACGGCCGTGTCTTCGTCAACGACGTGCAGATTCCCGACGAGTTCGTTCCCCAGGCGTACCGTAGTCACGACGACTATGGCCCCCAGACCGTCCCTGAGGGGTACTACTTCGTGATGGGCGACCACCGCAACAACAGCTCGGACAGCCGCCACTGGGGATTCGTCCCGAAGAAGTACATCATCGGGAAGGTCCAGCTGCGGTGGTGGCCGGCGCCACAAGCACGACTCTTCTGACCTCCGACCGGTACGCCGACGTCGCCGCGGTGCTCGGCCGCGTGCTCGTTCTGAATCTCGGTGTCGCGGCGGCCAAGATCGCGTTCGGCTACGCCAGCGGCACCGTCAGCATTCTCTCCGACGGCTTCCACTCCCTCACCGACACGTTCTCGAACGTCGTCGCGCTCGTGGGGATCCGGATGGCGCGCAAGCCGCCTGACGCCGATCATCCCTACGGGCACCGCAAGTACGAAACCATCGCCTCCGGGCTGATTTTTCTCTTCCTGCTGCTCGTGGTCGTCGAGGTGGTCCGCACCGCCGTGGGTCGGCTGGGCGGACCCCCACCCGCCGTGACCGCCCTGAGCTTCGGCGTGATGCTGGTAACGGCGGCGGTCAACGTCGGCGTTGTGCGGTACGAGAGACGCGCCGGCGAGCGCCTGTCCAGCGAGCTGCTCCTGGCCGACGCCACTCACACCCGCAGCGACCTGTTGACCTCCATTGCCGTGGTCGCCGCCCTTGTCGGCGTGAAAGCGGGCTACTGGTGGCTCGATCCGGCCGCGGCGCTGCTGGTGGCCGTCTTCATCGGATATGCGGGCTATGACATCGCGCGGCATGCCGCGCGGATTCTGGCGGACAGCGTCGTCGTTGCGGAAGATGACGTGCGGAACGTCGTGATGTCAGTCCCCACGGTGCTCGGGTGCCACCATATCCGGACGCGAGGATCGGCCGATCACGTGTTCCTCGATCTCCACATCTGGTTCGCGCCCGAGACGCCGCTCCGGACGGCCCACGACGTCTCGCACGTCGTCAAGGATCGGATCATGAATCGGTTTCCCCAGATAGTTGATGCCATTATCCATATAGAACCGCCGCCAGAAGGGACTCGATGATCAGAGTGCCTGGGGTGCCTGAAGTGACTGGAGTGCCTGAAGTGCGTGGGGTGCTTCGGCACTTCAGGCACCCTAGGCACCTTAGGCACTCTAGGCACCCTCCCCCCTACTCGCATACATCTCCTCGATCTCCTTCGCCCACTTCGCTTCGACCACTTTCCGGCGCACCTTCATCGTCGGCGTCAGCTCACCCTGCGCCACCGTGAACTCGGCGGGCAGGAGGAGGAATCGCTTGATCCGTTCGAACTGGCCGAGCGTCTCGTTCACCCGATCGACGATCTTCTGATACTCGGCGATCACCTCCGGGCGTTGAACGAGGTCTTCGCGCGACGGCGGCGAGGCGTTGGGCGCGCGGATCCGTTCCTCGAGTGCCGCGAAGTTCGGAACGATCAACGCGCTGATGAACTTCCGGCGGTCGCCGAGCACGACGGCCTCGCCGACCAGCGTGTCCGACTTCAAGGCGGCCTCCATCGGCTGCGGCGCGATGTTCTTGCCGCCCGACGTCACGATCAGATCCTTCTTTCGATCGGTGATCCGCAGATAACCGGCTTCATCCAGGACACCGATATCCCCCGTGTGAAACCAGCCGCCCCGGATCGCTTCACGGGTCGCCTCCGGCTTGTTGTAATACCCGCGCATCACGTTCGGCCCGCGCACCAGCACTTCCCCGTCATCGGCAATCCGCACCTCGACGCCCGGAATGGCGGGTCCCACGGTCCCCAACCGAACGGCGCCGTACGGGTTCGCGGACACGACGGGGGAAGTTTCGGTCAGGCCGTACCCTTCGACGAGATTGAGTCCCACAGCGTGAAAGAACTCTCCGATTGGCACGGACAGCGGCGCGCTTCCGGTCACGACCAGCCGGAGACGGCCGCCGAGCCGGCCTCGCACCTTCGAGAGCACCAGGCGATCGGCGACGGCATGTTGCGCCCTGACGAGCAGCGGCACTCGCCGCCTGTCGAAGACCGCGCGCATCCGGGCGCGTCCGACGCCAACGGCCCAGTCGAACAACGCGCGGCGAATCGCGGACTCCTTTTCGATCGTGTCCATGATGCGCGCGTACACCTTCTCGAACACGCGCGGCACACCCGTCATGACGGTGGGGCGGACCCTCAGCACGTCGCGCGCCACCGTCTCGAGCGACTCCGCGAATCGCACCGTCACCCCGCACGCGAGGTACTTGTAGAGCACCGTCCGCTCGAACGAGTGACTGAGCGGCAGGAACGAGAGGGCCACGTCGGTGGGATACATCGGCAGGACTTTCTCGGTGCTCAGCACGTTGGACACGATATTCGCGTGCGTGAGCATGACGCCCTTCGGCTCCCCGGTCGTTCCCGACGTGTAGATGATGGTCGCGAGGTCGTCCGGCCGGACCTTCAGCGCCTCCTCGCGATGATTCCGATCGAGCGATGAATCGCGGTGCAAATGGGTCCGGCGGCGCTCCGTCAGCTCGGCCAGCGTGAACCCGCGAAGCGACGCGTCGGCGCCGGTGAACGCGGTGTGCCGCGGGAGCTCGGGATCGGTTTCGAAGACGATCACGATCTTGAGCGCCGGCGCGGCCGCATGCACCTCGAAGATTTTGTGGAGCTGCGTGCGATCGGAAACGAAGGCAAACTTGCATCCGGCGTCGCGCAGGATATACGCGACCTGGTTGGAGG
This sequence comes from Acidobacteriota bacterium, assembly GCA_016210935.1. Lineage (GTDB taxonomy): Bacteria > Acidobacteriota > Vicinamibacteria > Vicinamibacterales > JACQTH01 > JACQTH01. Next base: position 6,107 of record JACQTH010000186.1, read on the forward strand.
CGAGCGTCGGATAGATCGGGACCGAGACGGCGCCGGCGGTCAGGATGGCGAGATCCGCAATGGCCCATTCCGGGCGGCTCTCGCTCATGATCGCGACGGGATCGCCCCGCTGGAGCCCCAGCTCGCGCAGCGCGATGTGCAGGTCGCGGATTCGGTCGCAGAATTCCGCCGTCGAGAGGTCGGTGGTTCCGCTTTCGTGGCACCGCCCGATAAAGGCCGGCCGGTCGTGGCGCGCCAGGACCAGGAACGGCAGCTCCGCGAGGGTCGCAGGGTCGTGGGTCATTGTTTGAATGGCGGGGACCCTACGCCCCGCGCCGCTCGTCGCGAATCGTCTCACAACCCCCTTTTGGGGATCGGGGGTCAGGGGTCGGTGGGAATCATATTCGGTTTTGTCGACCGCAGTCGCCGCCAACGCTGGTTCCTGGCCCCGCTCCCTGGCCCCCGCTCCCTGGCCCCCGATCCCTGTTAGTACCCTGCCCTCTTATCCACCACGTTCCTCAGCGGCTCTCCGCGTTCGAAGCGCCCCAGATTATCGGCGAAAAAGTTGATCAGATTCGGCCAGTACTCGGAGTTGAAGCCGCTCGTATGCGGCGTGATGACGACGTTAGGCAGGTCCCAGAGCGGGCTCGACGCGGGCAACGGCTCGCTGACGAACACGTCGAGGCCGGCGCCGCCAATCGTCCCTGACTCGAGCGCGTTTACCAGGTCCTGTTCGTTGACGATCTTTCCGCGCGCCACGTTGATCAGCACGGCGTCACGTTTCATGAGCCCGAGCTCCCGCGCTCCGATCAGCCCTCGAGTTTCATCCGTGTGCGCGGCCGTGATCGCCACGATATCCGACGCAGTCAGCAGATCGTCCAGCCGGTCCGGTCCGTACACCTCATCGACACCAGCGGGCTTCGGCTGGTTCGGCCTTCGTCTGACACCGAGTACGCGCATCTCGAACCCGGCGGCGAGCCGCGCGAGGCGGCTCCCGATATCGCCGAGCCCCACAATGCCCATCACGCGGCCGCGAAGCGAGCGGGAAGGCGGATCCGCGGAAATCTCCTGCTGCGCCCAAACGTGATCGACCTGACGTCGCACGGAGGTATGGATTTTCCGCGCCAGCGCCAGCGCCAGCGCCATGATGTGTTCGGCGATGAAGGGAGACTGCAGGCCCCTGGTGTTCGTGAGCGTGATGTCGCTCCGGACGAACTCCGGGAACAGCAATGCGCGGATTCCCGCGGCCGATGATTGAACCCAGCGCAGCCTCCGTGCCGCCGACAGCGCGGCGGGCGAGAGCTGTGAGCCAAACAGCACGTCCGCCTCCGCGATCTCACGAACGAGGTCGGTGTCGTTCAAGACTTGCACGAACGTGTGCCGGGGAAATCGACGCCGCAGGTCGTCTATCCAGACGGGCGGCAGATTCCAGACGTCGAAGACCCGGTCGTAGTAGATGGCGACAAGGATTTTCATGGTCTCGGGATTCGGGATTCGGGATTCGGGATTCGAAAGTCGGAAAGCGATCCGAATCCCGAACCCCGAATCCCGAACCCCGTCAGCGTTCGCCTCGTCGTCGGTACTCGCCGGTTCGCCCCCCAGCCTTGAACACGAGGCGAATGTCGCCGATCACCATCTCCCTATCCGCCGCCTTCACCATGTCGTAGATCGTGAGGCCGGCGACGGCAACCGCCGTCAGCGCCTCCATCTCGACGCCGGTCGAGGCGGTGGTGGCGACGCGCGCTTCGATCTCGTAGCCGGTGCTCGTCGGTGTGAGGACGATGTCGACGTGACTGAGAGGCAGCGGGTGACAGAGCGGGATGAGTTCGGCGGTGCGCTTCGCGGCCATGATGCCCGCAAGCCGCGCCGCTTGAAGCGGGTCGCCCTTTTTCACGCGCCCTTCGCGAATCAGCCGCAGCGCCGCGGGCGAGATGGTGATGCGGCCGCGAGCGACCGCCTCGCGCCGCGTTTCCGGCTTGGCCCCAACGTCGACCATCTGGATCTGACCCTGCGCGTCAACGTGCGAGAGCCGCGCGCTCGATTCGCCGCGTCCCCGTCCCCCGGCCCGCGGTCGCCGGCCCGTAGCCCCCGGCCCCTGGCCCCTGGCCCCAGGTCCCTGGCCCCTGGCCCCCGGCCGCCGGCCC
>JACQTH010000187.1 GCA_016210935.1 Acidobacteriota bacterium
CCGTCTTCGTTGCTGAACACGACGCCATAGCGAAGCCGCGTCGGCGTGCGCAACGTGTCTGCCTCATACCAGGAGAGAACCGGTACGTCGGTAAAGCGACGGATGGTGTCGGGCCGCGCATGCAGGACAGGTGCGTGCGCCAGCGCGAGCTGATCGACCGGGGACTCGGGCACTTCAACGCGCACGGCATCAATCGTGGCGGCGACACCTTGCGGCGTCCATTCATCGTCGAGCGCAATGGTCAACTGATGATCGCCGGCCTCGAGGCGGCCGAGGCCCACTCGATAGTCAGCGCTCTGCTGGCCGCGGAAAAGCAGCAGATGCTGCGAGTACTTGCCGTTGACCAAAAGCTTGACCGAAGCGGCTTCGCGTCCGGGGGTATCCCACGAGCACGGCGCGCACCGCGCGACGATCGTGGCAACGGCCTCGCCCGGCCGCGGGAGGTGGAACGTGGTTTGAAACAGCGGGGGAGCCGCAAAGAGGACCAGGGTGCCTAAAGTGCCGAGAGTGCCTAAAGTGCCTAGGGTGCGTAGGGTGCCCAAACTACGTTCGCGGCGTTCTCGCATCGTGGGCGCTTTTCGCACCCCAGGCACATCAGGCATCCCAGGCACCCGCCTCGCCCCTTTCCCTTCCTGGCCCCTGGCCCCTTCTAGAAAACCACCCTCAGCGCAAACTGCATGACGCGCGGATCGCCGGCGAGGTTGTTGATGCGTCCTCTCGCGTTGTTGCTCAGATTCGCTTCCGGCAGACCGAGCTGAACCGAGTTCAGCAGGTTGAAGATTTCCCACCGCAGTTCGAGCGCCATGTCGCCCGACACCCTGATACGCCGCTGCAACGCCATGTCGACGTTCGTCAGGCTGGGGCCGCGCAGGATGTTGCGCCGGGAGTTGCCAAACGTGCCCGATGGGACCGTTTGGAAGGCCGCGACGTCGAACCACGAGTCCACGGTCTCGCGGCCGCGTCCGTCGCCGACACGATCCGGCAGCCCCCTGTTGAGCGATCCCACGTTGTTGCTGCTCTGAGTCACGGTGAAGGGTCGGCCGCTGCGGAACGTCACGATCCCGCTGAGATTGAAGCCACCAAGGATCGCGGCGGCCGCGCCTTCGTTCGCCCACCGGCGGCCCTGACCGAACGGCAAGTCGAGCACCCAGCTTCCGGCGAAGCGATGCCGCGTATCCTGATCGGCGTATCCGTACCAGGAGTCCCGATTGCGTGAGTCCTGCAGAAAACTTGGAGACCCGCCGCTGAAGAGATGCTCACCCGCGTTGTCCTTGGCCACCGACAAGGTATACGCGCCGCGGAAGCTCAGGCCGGCGGCGAAGCGGCGATCGAGCGAGAGCTCCAGCCCGTGATAATTCGATCGCCCGTCGTTATCGCGATATTCGATTGGGCCAAACCCGGGGTACGGCACCGCGCTGGTGAGCGTGCGGCCGTCGGCGCCCGGCAGTCGCTGATTCAGATCCCGCAGCGTCGCGATGTTGGTGCCGCGCGTGCCGACGTAATCCGCCGAGGCGACCAGCGTCCTGGTCAGCAGCTTCTGGATGCCGATGCTCCATTGATGCATCAGCTCCTTCTCGCCGTCGGCGTTCACGGCGCGAAGGCGGATGCGGCTCAAATCGAGGCGCGTCGGATCGAGGAAGGTTGCCGGAAAGCCGTCTCGCAGGAAGAACAATGGCCGGCCTCCGGATGCCTGCACGTTGTTGTTGATCAGGTAGGGCGGGTTGAGCCCGAGTTGATCCTCGCTTCCGATCCGATCGTACAGGTTGTAGAAGGCGCCGTAGCCGCCACGGAACACGATGGTCTCGGTCGCCGTGTACGCGACGCCGATCCGTGGGCTGATGTTGTTGCGATCCGGCTTGACGAGCGCGCGATCGCGAATGGATCCCTCTCTTGCCTGAACCAGTGCGCGTGCCGTCGGATCGAAATTCGCGAAGCGGTTGTCGGCTTCGAGCGCGGGGGGCATGTAGTCATACCGAAGACCCAGATTGATGGTGAGATTCGCGGCGGGCTTCCAGTCGTCCTGCACGAAGAAGGCCGTCGACGACAGCCGCTCGTGGACTTCGGCAATGTTCGAGAGCTGCGCGTCGGACACGTAGCCGAGGAGAAAGTCGGCCAGCACGTGACCGGTGAAGGTCGGCCGGAAGGTGACGGAGCCCCTCAACGCCGGCACGTCGAGGAAGTCGTTCCGCATCGGCGTCATGATGTCGGCGCCGAACTTCATCTGGTGCGCGCCGCGATGCCAAGAGAGCGTGTCGATGATCTGCAGCTGGTCGGTAAGCTGATACTTCGGCAGAAAGTCAGGGGAGCCGAGACGATAGCCGCCGGCACTGAAGTTGATGCCGGGCAGCCCGCCGTTGATGCGCGGATCGTCGGGCACGCCCTTGATGCCGAATTCGCTCGGACCGTTGAGGCCGAACGGATCCTGCTGCGCGTACGAGTCGGCCTTGTTGAAGCCGACACGCAGTTCGTTCAAGAGACCCGCCCCCAACAACCGATTCCAGCCGGCGCCGAACCCGTGCGCAATCATGTGCTGCCGGCCCCACGCGGAGGTGCTCGTTCCATCCGCCTTGCCGCCGAAGTTGCCCGGGATGTACCGATCGCGGTTCGAGTAGCTGTAGCGCGCGAACACGTTGTTGCGGGCGTCGACCTGCAGGTCGAATCGTCCGAGGTAGCGCTCCGCGTAATCGGTGGTGTTCGCCGTGCGGAAGTAGTTTGTGGGTGCCGGAGCATTCGGATCGGGGAAGAGCGCCATGATCTTGACCGCCACCGGATCCATCAAGGCAGCAGGAATGGTGTTGTTCGCGAACGGCTGCCCGGTCGCCGGATTGCGAATCGTCGTGCTGAAGATCCCCTGCTTCTCGAGCACTGTCGGGACCGTCGTCTGTCGGACGACCCCCTTTTCCAGCCGGGTCGCCTCGAAGTCGCCGAAGAAGAACGCGCGGTTGCGGATGACCGGTCCGCCGGCGTTGCCGCCGAACTGATGCTGCTCGTGATCGGGTTTGTCGACGCCCTGTCGCTTCGAGAAGAAATTGTTCGCGTCGAACTTCCTGTTCCGCACGTACTCGTAGGCGGTCCCGTGCAAGGTGTTCGTGCCCGATTTCGTGGTCACGCTGATCGCCGCCCCAGGCGCCCGCCCGTATTCCGCGGAATACGGGCTCGTGACCACCTTGAATTCCCCGATGGAGTCGACCGACGGCCGCG
>JACQTH010000173.1 GCA_016210935.1 Acidobacteriota bacterium
ACCTGTACCGCCGGACGCGTGGCCAGGGTCCGACTCACATGCGAGTCGTTCAGGCGTTCCGGATGCTGGCGCGCCACGGCGTCTCGTGCGACGTCCTATGCGTCGTGCATCGCGGAAACGTCCATCAGCCCGCTTCGGTTTATCGTTTCTTCAAAGAGATCGGCGTCAAGTTCCTGCAGTTCCTGCCGCTCGTGAGGCGGCGGGCCGGCGGAGGCGTCAGCGAGGAAACCGTTCCACCGGAAGACTACGGCGGCTTTCTGTGCGCGGTTTTCGATGAATGGGTCCGCCACGACCTTCGCGACATCGTCATCCAGAACTTCGATGAGGCGCTACGCCCCTTCGTCGGGATGGAACATGCGGTGTGCGTTTTCCGTGAGAAATGCGGCGACGTCGTGGTTGTCGAACACAACGGCGATTTCTATTGCTGCGACCATTTCGTCGAGCCGGCGCACCGCCTCGGAAACATCCGCGAAACTCCGCTCTTGGAGTTGTTGGAGAGCCGCGTGCTCGAAAACTTCGGGCGGCTGAAATTGGAAGCCCTGCCCGGCTACTGCCGGAAATGCGAGGTTCTGGCGTTGTGCAACGGGGGCTGCCCGAAAGACCGGTTCGTCCGGACGCCGGATGGCGAGGAAGGCCTGAACTACCTCTGCCCGGGCTTCAAGCGCTTCTTCCTCAGCCGGCTGCCCTATCTGAGCAGGATGGGCGAGCTCGCCCGCGCCGGACAAACCGTGGACCGGCTGATGGACGAACTGCGCTGCCAGAGCGCCGCTGCCGGTCACCGGTCGGGGCGGAACGATCCCTGCCCCTGCGGCAGCGGCAGGAAGTACAAGAAATGTTGCGCGGGGAAGACATCGTGAACGCTCTTGCCAGAACGACGTTGCTCCTCCTGATACTGACTGATACTGGGAGTCCCATTGAGCGCCTACGTTCCGCGGCGAGTGGCGTCACCGGCGGGCCTGGTTCTCGAACGCTGGGCCGACTCGTCCTTTCCGGTTGTCTGGCGTTTGAACCCGGCAGTGCCCACGTTGCAAGCAATCTATCCCGGGAAAACGCCGGCAGAAAACTTCACGACGCGGTTTGCCGTCCAGGCAGCCCAGCCCGAGTCGTTGACCGTTGCGAAGACCGCGGGCGAGAACCAGACGGGTGACTATCCAGGGAGAAAATTTCGCCACCGACACGATTGTGGTTTTAGGCGGGGCCCTTGTCCCGGCGGTGAAAATCGAAAACACGCGAACGCTATCCTTCGTCGCTTCGGCAGTCCCCAGCGGCTTGAATACGGTCACGGTGCAGCACCGCCGGCGGAATCGCGCAGCGGGCCATCCTGGTTGCGCCTGCCGCGCTTTCGTCTTTGACGCCGGGCCAGATCACGACCATCGCGGGCGGCAGCACGTTCCTGGACGATGGCTTGCCTGCCGCATCGGCCACGGTTTTCGCGGGGGGCGTCGCGGTCGACGCCGAAGGCAATGTCTTTATTGCAGACACGGCGAATAACCGGATTCGCAAAGTCAACGCGAAGTCCGGCATCATCACGACCGTGGCGGGAAGCGGCGAGCAGAGTTTCGCCGGCGATGACCGGCCGGCGACGGCCGCCAGTCTCAACGGATTCAGGCCTCATCTCCCGAATCCGAGCCATCCGCGCGCCGATTCCGTAAATTAAATTTCGGCGCGTGTCACTTGCCGGCTTTCTCGTTCAGGTACGCCAGCAGATCGAGCATTTCGGCGGTCTCAAAACGGGGCCATCGCAGTTTTTTGTCCTTCATCGCCTCAAGCATTTTCGGACCGTGGGACCACAGCACTGACGTGATGCGAACGGGATTGAATGGGCCCTTCAGTGAACTCAACGCAGGCGCGCCGGAAGGTCTTGCGCCGCCTTCATGGCACGACGCGCAGTTCTTGTTTTCAAACACGAGCCTTCCGCGCCATTGGTCGCCGGTCTCCTCGAACGCGCGGCCGACGACAAGGTACGTGACCAGGTCCCGCGTTTCGTTTTCATTCAGCACGGGCAGCTTTTTGCCGGGATTCTTTCGTTTCATGGACGGCGCATGGTTCCACATGGAGGCGGTCAATTGCAACATCGTGGGGCGCCGCAGTTTTTCCGCCAGGTCCACGAGTCCCGCCTGAGAGCGGCCCAGCGTATGGCACAATCCGCAGCGTTCATTGAAAATCCTGCGGCCATTGGCGTCATCGCCGAATCGGAATGCCGACTTGTCCGGCTGCAATTCCGGTAACCGCCACAAATACGACAACAAGTCTCTCGTATCCTGTCCGGAGAGCCTCGGCCACGACTTGCCTTGCCGCAACATCCGGTCGAGCATGTCGATCGAGTGATTCCACATCCGGCCTACCAGGACCACAGGATCCCTGATGCTTCCCCAAGTGGCTGCAGGCGGTCCGGGCTTTTTCGAATCCGCGGCCGGCTTCAAATCGTGACACGCGCTGCAGCGGCTCTTGAACAGATCTTCACCGTGAGATGAACTCGGATAATTATCGAAATAGAGCCGGGAGTAAAAGAAAGCGAACACAGCCGCGGCTTCGGTCTGGTCGAGCGCAGGAGCGCCTTCCGGGCCGATCGATCGCCACATGGACGGGGCCTGGTTCCACATCGCCGCAGCGAGAGATGACGGGCTTGCGCCGCGGATCCGGTTGGCGCCAAGATCCGGCCCGAACATTCCACCCCAGCCGTCGAAGCTATGGCAGGACGTGCAGCCTTTCTTCATGAGCACCACGGCTCCGTCAGCGGCAAGCGTTCCCTGGAGCATCCTCATTGGAGACGACGGACTCGGCTCGGCGGACTGATCCGAGACGGACTGTCCGAACCCCCATATCCCCGATACGATCACGATAAAGCATGCGGTCTGCATCAGTCGTCTCATGGCAGTTCTCCTCGACTTGAGGATCTGCACGAATCGTGCCCTTCGACAGTCCCGCCGTTTGGCGAGGCGGTTGCAGCAAGTATTCGGGATCTGGCGAAATCGCCTCGAAAGGAGGGTTTATGACGAGGCGGGCACAAGTGGTTGAACTGAAAACCTCCGAGAATCCGCAGAAGATGAAGGACATCATCTTCGACGAACTGAGGCGCGACCTTGCGGACTGGATGACCGCTAAAGAAGATCTCGTTTGGCGTCCACCTGTCGATTTGACCGAGGAAGACGGCGAATTCGCCGTCAGGGCCTTGGTTCCCGGAGCGGATTCCAAGGACATTGAAGTTCTGGTTGCGCCGGAAATTCTGTTAATCAGGGGTATGACGCGGGGCCGGGCAGTCCTCCGTTCCATCGAATTACCCAGGGCGATCGATCCAACAAGAGTCCACGCCGAGATCATGGACGGGATGCTCTCCATCAGGGCTGAGATCGCCGGCGCGAGGAAAGCCGTCATCATGATGCCGCGGGCGGCCTGAATTCGGGCCACCCTGTTCCGTGCGGTCAAAAGAGGGACAGGTCACTTTTTCGAAATCGGCGACAGGACACAGTTTGGAAAAAAGTGACCTGTCCCTCTTTTGACCCTGTCCCCCGGAGAGGAGGGGAAAAGACCTCCCCTGGCCGTGGTAACATCGCGGGACCGGAAAGGAGAAGGCCATGGCCAACGAATGGAGGCTTGCCCCTGAGGGCGAGGCGCTGGTGGAAACGGCGGGCGAGATCGCGGCGGGGGTGGTGCGCCGCAGCGCGGCGGATGTCGACCGCGAGGCGCGGTTTCCGGCCGAGAACATCGATGCGCTGCGGACCGCCGGGCTACTGTCGCTCGTATCGGCGCGAGGCGTTGGCGGCCAGGGCCAGGGGCTGCGCGCCGCTGCGGCTGTGGGCGAGCGGCTGGCGCGCGAGTGCGCGTCGACCGCAATGGTGACGATCATGCACTACGCCGCCGCGGCGGTGATCGAGCAGCACGGTTTAGAGGCGCTGCGACGGGACATCGCCGAGCGCGGACATCTGGCCACGCTGGCGTTCTCCGAGGCCGGATCGCGCAGTCACTTCTGGATTCCCACCGGCACCGCCACCCGAACCCCGGACGGTATACGGCTCGACGCGGCGAAACAGCTCATCACGGCGGCCGGCCACGCCGGCGTTTACGTCTGGTCGTCACGCCCGTCGGCCGCCGAGGGCCTCTCGACCATCTGGGCGGTCCCGTCCGGCAGTGCGGGGCTATCGACCCCGCGTCCGTTCGATGGGATGGGCCTGCGCGGCAATGCGTCGGCGGCGATTATCGCGCGTGACGTGACCATCCCCGAGTCGGCCCGGCTCGGCGAGGACGGAAAGGGATTCGACGTGATGCTCGGCGTCGTGTTGCCGTATTTCAGCCTGCAGAGCTGCGCGGTGTCGCTCGGCATGATGGAGGGGGTGCTCGCGCGCACGCTGTCGCACGTCACCGCGTCGCGGTTCTCCTACGATGGCTCGCGCATCGCCGACCTGCCGCAGGTGCGCGGCCACGTCGCGCGCATGCGCCTGAAGACCGACATGGTGCGCGGCCTCCTGCTCGACGCGCTCGATGCGGTCGAGGGCGGGCGGGCCGACGCGATGCTCCGCGTGCTCGAGGCCAAGGCGGCGGGGTCGGAGACCTCCCTGGAAGTGCACGACCTGGCGATGCGCGTGTGCGGCGGCGCCGCTTACCGCCGCGACGTCGGAGTCGAGCGGTTCTTCCGCGACAGCCGCGCCTCCACCGTGATGGCGCCTGTGACCGACGCCCTCTACGAGTTCATCGGCCGCGCCCTCTGCGGGATGCCGGTGTTCGGGTGAGGGAGGCCGCATTGCTTCCAGACGAGCCCACCTGGCATGCCCGCGCGGCCGTCGGCCGGCGTGGCCCCGCAGCCGTGTGGGTGCGGGGGCGCCGGTTCACCATCGGCGTCCCCCTATCGTTCGATATCGACGAGCCCGATCCGACCGCCCTCGAGCACGTGCTTGGCGCCATCGCGGCCGACGCCGCCGGCGGCTTCGCCGAGCGCGCCCGGCGGCGGCGCCTCGACGTGGAGTCCGTGGAGGCCGCCGTCGAGGCGAAGCTGGACAACCCGCTGACGTACCTCGCGGTCGTCGGCGAAGAGCGCAACCCGGCCTTGAAGTCGGTCCGCGTGCGCGTGTACATCACGACCAGCGCGGACCAGGCCGCCATCGAGGAGGTCTGGCGCGACACGCTGGCGCGCTCGCCGCTGGTTTCGACGTTTGCGCGCTCGCTGGACCTCGAGCTCACGTACAAGACCATGCTGTAGGAGGAACCGATGACTGAGCCGATTCGCGTGGGCGCCGTCCTCTATGATCCCAAAGTGTCCGTGATCTGGGACATCATCCGGGAGTTCTTCGAATGGAACGGCTGCCCGATGGACTGCGTGTTTTACACCAACTACGACCTGCAGAACGATGCGCTGCTGGGCGGACACATCGACATCGCCTGGAACTCGCCGCTGGCCTGGCTGGATGCCGTGCGCCGCTCCGGCGGAGGCTGCCGCGCGATTGCGATGCGCGACACCGACCGTGACCGCGCGTCGCACATCGTGGTGCGCGCGGACGGCCCGGTGAAGTCGATTGCGGACCTGAAGGGGCGCACGATCGCCGTCGGGGCCGAGGATTCGCCGCAGGCCACGCTCATTCCCATCGGATTCCTGCAGCGCCACGGACTGGAGCCGGGGCGCGACTTCACGGTACGGCGGTTCGACGTGCTGGTGGGAAAGCACGGCGACCACGTGGGCGGAGAACGTGACGCGCTGGCCTGCCTGGACCGCGGCGAAGCCGATGCGTGCGCGATGCTGGACCTCAACTACGAAGCGTGGCGCGCGGACGGCACGCTCCCTCCGGAACGCTTTCACACCCTCGCGACCACCGACCGCTTCGACCACTGCGTGTTCACGGTGCGTGACGACTTCGACCGGGAACGTGAGAAGGAATGGTTGCGCGTCCTGTTCTCGATGAGCTACGACGATCCGGCCCACCGGAAGATGATGGACATGGAAGGCTTGAAAGCGTGGAAGGAAGGGCGCGTCACGGGCTTTGGCCCGCTGTCGGACGCCGTGACGCGCCAGGAGTTCTGGAAGGCCGCCGGGAGATGACGCGGTTTCCACTGCTTCCAGTGACCACGGTGGGCAGTTGGCCCCGCCCGCCGGAGCTGCTGCGCGCCCAGTCGCTAAAGCGCCGCGGCCAACTGGCGCCGGAGGCCTTCGACGAGCTCGCGGACGGCGCGGTGCGCCGGTGCCTCGACGCGCAGCATGAGGCCGAAGTTGATGTCGTCACCGACGGGGAGCAGCGGCGCGACAACTTCTACTCGTTCGTGGCCGAGAAGCTTGATGGCGTCCGCTTGATGACGCTTCTGGATCTCCTCGATTACGTCGAAGACCGCGAGGGCTTCGAACGGCTCCTGCGGACGCTCGACGTCCCCGCGTCGTCGCTCAGCACGCCGGTCTGCGTCGGCCGCATCTCTCGCCGCTCGCCGCTCGCGGGCGGCGAGCTTTCGTTTCTCAAGGCTCATACCGCCAAGCCGGTCAAGATCACGCTGCCGGGACCCTACCTGCTCACGCGCGCGATGTGGGTGCGCGAACTGACGCGCGGCCCATATGCGTCGAAGGAGGAACTGTCCGAAGATGTCGTGCGCCTGCTGCGCCTGGAAGTAGAGGAACTGGTTGCCGGCGGCGCCGATGTCGTCCAGCTCGACGAACCGGTGCTCACGGAAATCGTGTTCGCCCCCAACGCCACGCGGACCTTCATGTGCGCCTCGCTGGCCGCGCGCGGCGATCCCAGCGAGGAGCTGGAGCTGGCCGTGAGTCTCATCAACCGCGTTCTGTCCGGCGTCACCGGCGCCGTGCGCGCCCTCCACATCTGCCGCGGCAACTGGAGTCCGGACGAGAGCCGCCTGCTCTCGGGCGACTACGCGCCGCTGGCGCCCTATCTCGAGCGCCTCGAAGTGGACCAGCTTGTCCTCGAGTACGCGACGGAGCGCGCGGGCGATTTGCACACCTTCGGCGATAAGGCTTTAGGACTGGGCGTGGTGAACCCGCGCACTCCGGACATTGAGACGCCCGAGGCGATCGCGGCCTCTGTGCGCCGCGCCCTGAAGCTATACCCTCCGGACCGGCTGTGGCTGAATCCGGACTGCGGTTTCGGCACGTTCAGCCGCAGCCCGGTCGCGGCCCCGGAGGTCGCAAAAGCGAAGCTCCGCGCCATGGCTGCGGCCGCCCGCGCCGTGCGCGCCGAGATCGGCGGGTGATCCTGGATCTCTCACGTCGTATCATGTTGCTGTCACCCGCAGCTCTCGCAACTGACGTCAACGCCGCCCGAGCCCGTCCGCGCGCATCCGAAGTTGCTCGTCTGAAACCGTTCCGCCGGTTCCCCGGCTTCCGATCCGAAATTCGCGCTAGAAATTTATCCGTGCGCTGAGCGTGAAGCGGCGGCCGTTTTCGGCGGACTGGATCTGGCCGAAGTTGGCCGAATTGATGTCGGTCACGGGACTGCCGAATATCGGATGGTTCAAGACGTTGACCACATCCGCGCGGAATTCGAGGTCGCGCTTCTCATCGATCCGCACGCGCTTCTGCAGATTCATGTCCAACTGGAAGCGCGAGGGGCCCTCCACTGTCCCCCGGCCCAGCGACCCGACCTGACCGGGCGCCGGATTGACCAGGAGCAGATTGCCCTGGGCATCGCGGATCGCGCGTGTCGAGCCGGCGGCATTGAGCGAGTCGCGAGTCGTCACGGCCGCCACACGGCCGGGATCCGCGTTTACCTGCGCGAGGCCTTCCCAGAACGTGGGCCGCCTGCCGTCCGTGTGCCGGATCACGCGTCCGCCGGGGAGTTCGCCCAGCAGGTGCGGCGTGTTGTTCGCCGTCTGCCAGAGATTGGAGAGGCCGCCAGCGGTCAGGGTCAACGGAGCTCCCGTGGACCACCGGAACAGCGCGCCCACCTGCCATTGTCCTGCAAGCTGCTTCACCCAGGCCGGAGATCCGCCGAGAAACGCGCGGTTCTCGCCGAACGGCAGCGCATAGGTGCCGTTGCTGGTGACGATGTGGGTCCGGTGGAAGCTGAGCACAGCTCTGTCGAGGTTCCGGTTGCCGGGGTCGCGAGTGGTCCCGCCGCTCGATATGCCCATCGTCTTGCTCCACGTGTAGGACGTCTGGTTCGTGAAGCCGTGCGAGAGACGCTTGGTCAACTGGGCCTGCAGTGAGTGGTAGGTGGAACTTTCGGCGTTTCCATTGAGGCCCATTTCGGTGAACTGCGGATAATCGACCAGGAAGTCCTCCGCGAAACTCCCGTTGCGGAGGAACCCGCCGCCGGCGCCCGTCACGTTGGTGGTGCGATTCAGGAAGTCGGCCAGCCCGCCGACGCTCCCGTTGGCCAGCAGAGTCAACGTGTTCGTGTAGCGGCGCAGGGCCGAGGATCCGGTGAGCGTCCTGCCGTCGACGCGGCCCGATCCCGGTATCGTGAGGCCCATCAGCATGCGGTCGAACAGGGGATGGTCCCCGCCGGTCCGCGTCACATTGAACGCCTCGAGAAACTGGTTCTGGCCGATCTTGACGGCGTTCAGCGGCAGCCGGCTGAAGAGCGCCGTACTCTGGTTGCCGATGTAGGAAACGTCCAGGATCAGGTTCGAGGCCAGCTCGCGCTGAATCGAGAGGTTGAAGTTCTGGACGTATGGCGTGCGGCGCTCGGGGTCGTACACGTTCATGGTGAGCGTCCGGGGATCGGTGAGCGGCACCGGCCGGAGCGGTTCGAACTGGGGCGCGAACGGGACTTCCGAAAGATTGGCGAGCGACCAGTAGCCGGTCTTCGTGTAGGTCAGGCCGGTGAAGGCCGTCACCGCCGAAAGGCCGGGGAGCTGTCCGGCGCCCAGGTCGAGCCCGTCGGCGCCCATGGCGCCGGCGATGGCGCGGCCCGCATAGCTGATGGCGTAGCCTCCACGCAGGATCGTCGACCGGCCGAACCCGGGCACGGACCAACTGAAGCCTACGGCCGGCGCGAAGTTGTTCCAGTCGTCGTGGTAAAGCTGCAGGTTCGGGTTGGGCGAATTCTTTCCCACCAACTCGACGGTCACCGGGCCGCCGCACGCGTATCCGCACAGTCCCTTACGGCGCTCGTCGCCGACGGCGCGGCCGGCGATGCCGTTGGCTTCGTAAGGCACGCCGTAGTACTCCCACCTCGCGCCGAGGTTCAGCGTCAGGTTGGGCGTCACTTTCCATTCGTCTTTGAAAAACACGCTCAGCTCGCTCGCCCGCCAGTCGCGGACCTTCCTGGTGACGCCTTCCTGAATGCCCTGAAACCGCAGGGGCGGCTTCGAGCTGGTGAGGTCGAATCCCTGCTGAACCTGCCCGATCGAGCCGGCCAGGTCATACAGGATGTTGCGCGCGGTCGTGGCGCTCGTCGAGGTCAAACCCG
>JACQTH010000175.1 GCA_016210935.1 Acidobacteriota bacterium
GACCAGTCGCGGCATCTGGATCATGTTTGGCGGGCGCCGCCACGTCGCGGTCGGGCGCGCGGTCGCGTTCAGCGCCCGCGAGATCGAGCAGATCGGTGAGTATCACGGCTTTCCTGTCTACCGGGAGCGCGGCGACCGCCGGCGCACCATTTACTTGCCTGCCGCCCGCGGTATGCTGGCCCCGTACCGCCCCGAGCGCTGACAGCGCTCGTCGCGGCGTTGTCGCTCTTGCCCAATACAACCTCTCCACGTCTGACTCTCAGCGGTCTACGTCAACTTCCACGCAATGTCTGGCTGCTCGGATGGACCAGCCTTTTTACGGACATGGCGTCCGAGATGATTTATCCGGTGATGCCCGTCTTCCTGACGCGCGTGCTGGGTGCGGGCGCGGTGTCGCTCGGCATCATCGAAGGCGCCGCGGAGGCCGTGAACAGCTTTCTCAAGATTCTGTCCGGCCGGCTCGCCGATCGGTCGGCGTCGCGCAGATGGATCGTGATCGCCGGCTACTCGATCTCGTCAGCCGTGCGGCCCTTCACGGCGCTCGCGCAGTCGTGGCCGCAGGTCTTCACGATCCGGATCGCCGACCGCATGGGGAAGGGCGTTCGCGGCGCGCCCCGGGATGCGATGCTGGCCGCGTGCGCGGCCCACGACCGCCGGGGCCTGGTGTACGGGTTCCATCGCGCGATGGATCACACCGGAGCGATCGCCGGGCCGCTGGTCGCGTCGGCGTTTCTGTTTTTGTATCCGGCCGGATACCGGGCGCTCTTCGGTTTGACGATTGTGCCCGGAGCTATCGCGGTGTTGCTCTTGTTGTTCGTCGCCGAAGGCGCAGGTGCCTCCGGCAGGATCAGCGAGGCGCAGCGGCAGCATTTGCTTGGGGGATGGTCGCGGCTGCCGAAGCGCTTCTACAGCTTCCTCGCCGTCCTGGCGATCTTCACGCTCGGCAACTCGACGGACGCGTTTCTGCTCCTGCGGTTCACCGATCTCGGCCTGTCGCCGGCCTGGCTTCCGATTGTGTGGGCGGCGCTGCACGTCGTGAAGGCGGGGAGCTCGGTCTATGGCGGGCATCTGTCCGATTGGTGGAATCGCCGCAGCGTCATCGCGCTTGGATGGGGAATCTACGCGGCTGTCTATGCAGGATTCGCGCTGCTCGATTCGGTCGCGGCGCTGCTCGTCTGTTTTCTGATCTACGGCGTGCATTACGGTCTCGTGGAGGGAACGGAACGGGCGCTGATTGTGGATTTGACGCCCCACGAGGTGAGAGGAACGGCGTTCGGGGTGTACAACGCGGTGACAGGCCTCGGAGCGTTCGCGGCGAGCGCGCTTTTCGGCCTGATCTGGATGATGGCCGGCGCGGTTTACGCTTTTGCAACGGGCGCCGTGTTGGCGATCGCCGCGGCGCTGCTGCTCTTCGTCGTCGTGCCGCGAAGGGTATAATCGATCTCTTGTGGCTGCGTCGCGAAGCGACGCGGCAAGCCCACAGGCCGGGGTCCCCAACGCGGCACCCGCGTTGGGGTGGTAGAGCGTCGCGCGAAGCGCAAATGAATCACTGCGACGAGCGGCGCGGGGCGTAGGGGTCCCCGCAAGCGAGGAGCTTGGCGGGGTGCGGCCGTGCGGGGAACCGGCTCGAATTCGCCGGGACCGCGCGGATGCGCGGGTTCCCCGCCATTCAAACAATGATTCGTATTCTGGTCACCAATGATGATGGCGTCAGGTCCGAGGGGATCAAGGCGCTGGCCTCGGCGCTGGCGCCGCTGGGCGAAGTGACGATCGTGGCGCCGGTGAAGGAAGCGAGCGCGATCGGCCACGCGCTCACGCTGCATCAGCCCCTCCGGCTCGAGTCGCTGGGCGAGCGTATTTATGCCGTCGACGGGACGCCCACCGATTGTGTCAACCTCGCGGTGGCCGTGATCTACCGCGGGCTGCCCGACCTGGTCGTCTCGGGCATCAACAAGGGGTTCAATCTCGGCGACGACATCACGTATTCGGGAACGGTATCGGGAGCCCTCGAGGGCGCGCTGCTCGGCATCCCCGCGCTCGCGGTGTCGACGCACTCGAGGGGCAGGTACGACTTCTCTCAATCCGCCGCGATCTCGGTGACCTTTGCGGAGCTCCTGTTGCGGAAAGGGATCCCGCCGCGGACGTTCCTGAATGTGAACGTCCCGCGCACGAAGGCCAAGGGCACGCGCGTGACGGTTCAGGCCAAACGGAATCACATCACCAAGATCGACGAGCGCCACGATCCGCGGGGCCGGCCGTACTACTGGGTGGAGGAAGCGCAGGACGAATGGGAGCCGCACGATCGATCGGATTACCAGGCGATCCGCGACGGCTACGTCTCCGTGACGCCGCTCCAGCCGGACATGACGGCGCACTTTGCGCTGGAACGTCTGGAGGAGCTGTCGGTGGGGAACGAGGCCGAGGTGAAGTAGCCGTCAGCCTTGATGTTGTCGCGGCCCAGGATGGGCGGTGCATCGGGCGGGAGCAGCATCGCGTCGTCGGCGAAGAAGGACGAGTAGCCTTCGGGGCCACGTTTGGCGGTCGCCTCGCTCCACTCGCGCGCGAAGCGGACGACGCTTGCCTAGTCGGGGTCCTGGGTGGCGGCTGACATCAACAACAGCAAGAAAGCGGCTGCACGCATCTGGCGCTCCGGTCTCCGCGTGTGGGTGCTGCGTTGCGCCACGCCGCGCGCTCACGGGCGGCGACATTCTTGTGGCGCAGAACGCCGCGGCGGTCAAGTGCGCCCAATTATGGCTCGGGGTCCGTGCGTCCTGTCGAGGTGTCCCCAACCTGGGAGGCTGGGGTAGAATGTGATTCTCGCCTCGGTCGGGGCGTGGCTCAGCCTGGTAGAGCACTCGGTTCGGGACCGAGGGGTCGCTGGTTCAAATCCAGTCGCCCCGACCAATTCCTAAGAAAAACTGCAGAATTCATTCCGTCGGGTCACTCGGTTTTCTGGTGAAATCGAGGTGCCAGAACCGGTTGCGGCGCTTCAAATCGTTCGATCATCGGAATTGTTCGGAATCTCGCGCGTCGGGCGAGCGCAACGAGTCTGTGACGTCCAAGGGTCGCGAAAAAGTACTACCCTGGACACTACCTTCGGCCGGCCGCATCCGAATGATCGCCACCTTTTCGGCAGGATCCGCGCGGCCTTGATTTGACGTGCGACGGATGCCGGTGGGATAATCCCACCATGATCGTGACACGCGATTCCAAACGACGGTTGACCGTGCCGTCCACCTTGGCGCCGGCGTCTCCGGGCGAGTATTTCGACGCGCAGTTCGACGCCGAAGAAGATGCGATTGTGTTTCGTCGTCTCGCAGGCA
>JACQTH010000176.1 GCA_016210935.1 Acidobacteriota bacterium
ATCCGCGAGCGCGTTCGTCGCGACGATCAGATGCGTGTGCAGCAGCAGAGCGGGCAGGAAGGCGAGCGCGCCAAACGCGACCGTGTCGGCCAGCAGGGAAAGCCGCGGAAGCCAGGCAGCGCCGGGGCCGCCGACTGCAGAGGCAGCCTGCGCCACAAGCCGGCCGGCGTGGAACGTCGCCGTGACGACGACGAGCGCGAGGACGACCCCTTCCCCAGGCTGTCGCACGCGCCGGCGGGCCATCAGCCGCGCGAGGTACAGCAGGATGGCCGCACCGATCAGGTAGCCGAGGGTAGCGAGAGGCATAGTCAGCGCTCAGAGTACGTCGCCCGGAGTTCGTGCCCAGGGTACGTGGCTTCCGCCTTTAGGCGGAAGATCTTCCGGCTGAAGCCGGAAGCCACGACTCCAGGTCACTTTCGCCGCTTGATCGCGTGGGTCGCCCCTGCTACCATCGTCGGCCATGTGGCGGAGCGCCTCCGACCCGAAGCCCGCGGGCGGAGAATCCCAGCCTCCGGCGTCCGGGCATTCGAACGGCGAACTTCCTCTCAAGCGGCCGGAAAGTATTGAGCAAGCGCTGGCTGCACTTTCAGCCCGGCTGCCGTACAACCTGCGCGACGAGGACCGAACCGCCTCCATCGTGACGGCCTGTCGAGTGCTGGCGGCCCGGCCGGCACGCCACGCGCCGTTTCCTCCAGCGATCGACGCGCGCCTTCACGCTATCTTCGCCAGGCGCGGTATTCGCGAGCTCTATAGTCATCAGGCGGAGGCCGTCTCCCACGCGCTGGCTGGCCGGAACGTCGTCATTACGACCCCGACCGCCTCCGGCAAGACGCTTTGCTACAACCTTCCGATTCTCGAGGCGATCGTGCGTGAGCCTGCCACGCGCGCGTTGTACATCTTTCCGACCAAGGCGCTGGCGCAGGATCAGCTTGCCGAGCTTCAGCAGATTGCCGACGCGCTCAGGGGGCAAGAGGACAGTCCCCTTGACCTTGGCGTGTTTACGTACGACGGCGACACGCCGCAGGACGCTCGCCGGAGCATCCGGACGCGCGCGCACCTGGTGCTGACGAATCCGGACATGCTGCATTCGGGGATCCTGCCGCACCATCCGCGGTGGGCGAAGCTGTTCGAGAATCTTCGGTACATCGTCATCGACGAGCTGCACGCCTATCGGGGCGTTTTTGGGAGCCACCTCGCGAACGTTCTGCGGCGCCTGCGGCGGGTCTGCGCGTATTACGGCAGCGCCCCGCAGTTCATCTGCTCCTCCGCCACGATCGCCAACCCGCGCGATCTCGCGGAACGCCTGACGGAGCGGCCGTTCGAGCTCGTGTCAGAGAGCGGCGCGCCGCAGGGTGAGAAGTTCTTCGTCTTCGTCAATCCGCCGGTCGTCAATCGTCAGCTCGGGATTCGGCGATCGTACGTCTCGCAGGCCCGGCAGGTGGCGATGGAGTTTCTCAAGCGAAACCTGCAGGTCATCGTCTTTGCGCAAAGCCGGCTGACGACGGAGATCCTGACGCGATACCTGAAGGAATCCTTCTCGGAACGCGCCGGATCGTCGGACGGGGTTCGCGGGTATCGGGGCGGCTATCTTCCGCTGCGCCGGCGTGAGATCGAGCGGGGGCTGCGCCAGGGTGAGGTCAGAGCGGTGGTTTCGACCAACGCCCTCGAACTTGGCATCGACATCGGCGCGCTGGATGCCGCCGTGCTGGCCGGCTATCCCGGGACGATTGCGGCGACGTGGCAGCGGGCCGGCCGCGCCGGCCGCCGCGCGTCGCGATCCGCCGCGGTCCTGGTCGCGAGCAGCGCGCCGCTCGATCAATTCATCGTGCGGCATCCGTCGTATTTCTTCGACGCCTCGCCCGAGCACGCGCTGATCAATCCCGACAATCTGCATATCCTGCTCGATCACATCAAGTGCGCCGCGTTCGAGCTGCCGTTCGGTGCGGGCGATTCGTTCGGGGGGGAACCGCCGCGAGGAGCGGAGCGGGGCGTAGCGGTCCCACTTGAAATGGATGCTCGAGGAGCTTGGCCGGGGGTGCACGGGGTCCCCGCCACTCAATTAGAGGACGTTCTGCGCATTCTCGAAGAAGAGGGCCTCGTGCATTTTGCGCCGGGCGACGAGGGCGAAGCGGGTGTGTGGCATTGGACGAGCGAGTCGTACCCGGCGGACGCCGTCAGCCTGCGATCCGTGACCTCGGACAACTTCGTGGTTGTTGATGTGACCGCGCGAAGGCGGAGTGGGGCAGAGGGGCCCCACGAGCCGAGCGCTTCGCGGGGTGCAGGGGTCCCCGCGATTGATGATGCTCCCCGGATCATCGGGGAAGCGGACTACATCAGCGCGCCCTCAACGCTGCATCCGAAGGCGATCTACATCGTTGAAGGCCAGCTCTACCAGATCGAGCGGCTGGAGTTCGAGGGCCGCAAGGCGTTCGTCCGCGAGACCGATGCCGATTACTACACGGACGCGATTACGTATACGAGAGTGTCGATACTGGAGGAGTTTGCCCGGGGGTCGGGGGTCGGG
>JACQTH010000177.1 GCA_016210935.1 Acidobacteriota bacterium
GAGCTACACCGGCGGACCTTAAATTGTACCATGCCTCTGCGGGCGGTTCGTCGGCCCGCGATTCTCGGTAGTGGGTCAGATTGGCCGCCTGGTCGGTCGGTCCCGTGCCGCTTGAACTTAATTTCCTTTTTGCCGATGCTATGTGCTTCCTACGACTCACGTCTTGCGGCTCGTACGACGACGCCGTGACCGCGCGCCGTCGAGCGCCGCGCCCCACCGCGCCAGAAACGACGTGATGAACGCGTGCTCGCCGGCTGGTTGCGTCGTCAATGGCGCAAGCGCCAGCGCCACCGCGAGACAGATGTGATACCCGAGCGAGCGCGACGCGACGGCGCGTGCGTACGCCGGGTGCGCTTCGTTGACCCAGACCGTCGACTCGATGAGCCGCGCGAGCTCGAGATCATCCGGACGCTTCTCGAAGGCGAGGGTGAGACCGAGGCGGGCGGGCTTCCGGCGTCCATGCTCGCCGAGGCGTACTTCCCCCGATCCCACAGGCTGTGGGGGAGGCTCGACTTCTGATGGTGCGGGGCGCGGTTCTTCCTCCGGCGCCGGCGCCGTGGCCTCGCCGGTGGTGGCCACGACATCTGCGAGCTGCGGCAATTCCCCGGCGCCGGCCCCCAGGGGCAGTCGCTTCTGACCTCCGCGCCGCGCCTCGACCAGCGATCGCAGCAGCGGAAAATCGTCCGCGAGGTCCGCGAGCACCCTTTCGAGATCGCGTTGCAGCTTGAATGTCTTCGGCCGCGCTTCACCGGCGGCGGGAACATCCCCCCACGCGGCCAACTGCGCCGTGACCGCTTCCTGGATGGCTTTGCGGTACGCCAGATAGGTCGCACCACGCGGCCCGACACGAATGAAGTCCGCCTTGTTGAGGCTCAGACAGGCCGCGAGATCGGGAGCCTCGAGCACGCCGCTGACGGTTTCGGCCAGCGCGGGACTGAGGCCGAGCCAATCCCATCCCCGCTTGATCACCTTGCCGTATGTCGAAATCGCGACGCCGCGCTCGTGTTCACCTAGCGTGCCGTCCGCGCGCTGAAGATAACCGATGGCCGATGGCTTCCGGCGGCGCGCCAACCGAATCTCGAGGCGGGCTTCGGCTCCCGCCATCACATGACCACGATCAACGGCATGACCATCAATGGCGAACCGGACCCCCTTGGGATAATGCCGGGAGAGCAGGTCGTCAAAGAGCGGATCGATGAGGGTGTGAAAGTTTTGTCGAACCGTCGCTTCGATGAAACCGGGATCAACGAGAGGGGAGAGGGGATTGCGGACAATGAGCGTCACCGCGGTGCCTTGCGCGGCCAGCCGACCCGCCGGCGGGATCCATTTCCACGGCGCCTTGTTCCGTGACGCCAGTCGCCATGCGGTCGCCACGTGCGACGACCCGCTGCGCGTCTCAGTGACGACATCTGACGAGACCAGAAGCCCGAGCTTGATCCCGACGCCCGCAAAGCCGATACCTGCTCCGCGCGACTTGGTGCTGGCCGCGAGATCATGGTAGCGGCGCAGCTCACGCCGCCGCATGCCGCTCCCGTTGTCGAGCACGGTCAGTGATGGCGCGGTCGGATCGGATTGCAAGGAAATGAGGGAGGCGCCGGAGTCGAGGGCGTTCGCGATGATCTCAGTGAGGATCGTTTCCTCCAGCGAGCCGACATAGGCGTCTCGCAGATCCTCCAGCAGGTGCAGCAAATCGACACGGGTTTCACCCACATGCCGATCGTATCGCACCTACCCGTTGTACGGCGGTGTGCCGCATACAATTGAAGACGCGCGTAGGGGAGCCTTTCACAGGCAGCGCATCGTTCATTACGAATTCTCGATGAGGGCCGCCGCGAGCAGCGGGATCAGGATTTCGTGGTGGCCCACGAGCGAGAACCCTCGACCGCTCCTCATCGTGGGTCGTGCGACCACGTTCGTCTGCGGGCGATAGAGGCGGAGGAAATCCAGATTCACGGTCGTCAGCCCCTCGAACGTCGCTCCTCGATTGCGCGAGAGCGCAATCGCTTTGAGGAAGACCTCCGGAAGAATGACGGCCGATCCGCAATTCAGATACACGCCGCGCTCGAGACGCGCGACGTTCGACACGAAGTACCGGAAATCCCGCAGGCTTCCCTCGCCCAGCGCACTGCCGGAGGCGCTCGGATGCATGTGGATGACGTCGGTCCCGATCGCCACGTGGACCGTGAGCGGAATCTCGAGCTGCGCGGCGGTTGCCGTGATGCTGAGATCCCCGTATGTGGGATCCGACATCGCCAGATACTCGCCGACGGCCTGACCGATCCCAAGCCCGCGCCGCACGCCGTCGTTGATCGCCGCATTCAGTTGACCGCCGGTCTCTTCGGAAAACCCGAAGAGGCCGCCTTCGAGCGTGTTCTCCACGTTCTCGGAGGTGGAGCCCGAAATCGCCACCTCGAAGTCGTGAATCAGGCCGGCGCCGTTCGTCGCGATCGCCGACATGAATCCACGTTTCATCAGATCGATGACGATCGGCGACAGCCCGGTCTTGATGACGTGCGCCCCCAGGCCCCAGACGATGCCACGGCTGTGCGCGTGCGCGTCCAGGATGCTGCGCACGACCTCGCGAAAGTCCGACGCGCCGAGGATGTTCGGCAGCGATCCAATCAGGCCGACGATCCCGGAGCCGCGGCGGTACGGACGGCCGAAGTCGTCGCGTTTGGCCTTGCTTTCCCGCGTGGCGAGCGGATACGTGCGGAGCCCCGACAGATCGAATTCCTCGTAGGGGAATTTCATGGCGCCGAGAGCATACTCGGAACAAGGGGCGAGGGGCCAGGGACTCGGGACTGGGGGCCCTACTTCGTCAGGATCTTCTCCGCCAGCTCCCGGAACTGCTCGTGCTGCGCGGCGCGCCTGGCGTAGCTCATCGCCAGATCGCGCGCGCCGATGTTCCAGTACGCCACCCCGGCATGATACGCAGCGGCGGCCTGCAGTCGCCGCGCCTCTTCCAGATCGTGGTTCCGCCGGGCGAGCTGGCGCGCGGCGCGATCGGGATCCTCCGCGTCCGCGCCCAGTTTCTCGATCTCGTGCCGCAGCCTCGCTTCTTCCTGGACGTAGCAGTCGGACGATTTCGCCGAGACCGGCGCGGATGCCTTCCACGCGCGCTTCTCGACACGCACCCCGCCGAGATACAGGCCCGCTTCGCAATCGGCCTCGCTCAACTTCCACGCCGCCTCGAAGTTCAACTCCGCCACATCGAGCTCACCCTGCGCGTTGGCCACCAGGCCCACGAGCTTGTACACCGCCCCGTTCACCCAGAGCGATTTCGCGCGCACCGCATCGTCCCAGGCCTTGTCCAGCACCTTCATGCCGAAATAGTTCCAGCCCCGCCAGTAGTGCGCCTCGGCCAGAGACGATCGCCGCAACTCGATGAGACGGTCGAGCGGAGGAAGGGCCTCGGCATGCCGCCGGAGATAACTGGCGGCCTTACCCTGTCCCAGCAACGCCTCGGCGTGATCCGGCGCGAGCGCCAGGGTCTTCGCGTAGAACTCGAATGCACGATCCGACTCCTCGAGCGCGAGATAGACGTGCGCCAGCGACAGCGTGAGCGCCGGCAGATCCGGCAGCGACTCGTACGCTTTCAGGAACAGCTTCTCCGCCGTGATGAGGCGGTACGCGCCAAGCGCCCGCAGGCCGAGAAAGAACTGCAGTTCGACGAAGCGCGGCTCGCGCTCGAGCAGGGCGGTCGCGCGGTCGCCAGGCTGGCCGCGGCAGATCGCGCGGCGGTATTCCACGACCGGCGCGTCGCCGCCCAGCTCCAGATTGGGGGGCGGCTCGGCGGTTCCACCCAGTCGGGCATCACACTCCAGCGCGAGCGCGAGATAGGCGGCGATGGCATCGTCCGCGGCGACGGCGCCGACAAGAGCTTTCCATTCCGGTGTCTTCTCACGTAACTGCCGGAAACGGGTGGCCAGGAACTCCGCTTGCGCGAAGCTCGAAATCGAGGGGTTGGGCGGGATCGCATCGGCAATGGCCATCCATTCCAAATCGCGAGTCCCCGCCGGAAGCTTCCCGGCAGTACTCCGCGCTCGCGCCAGCGTCGCGGTGTCGGAGAGTCCCAGTTCCTTCTGACGAAGCGCCAGCAGGAGATAGGCATCGAACAGCTTCGCCGGAACTTCCGCCCGCCCGGCCGCCGCCTCGTAAATCGAAACCGCTTCGAGAAGGCACAGGTAGCAGCCAACGTTCGCCACCACGTCAGCGTAGGCGAGTCGTTCGATGACGGGGTCAACGGGCGGGGTACGCGGCGCCCTGGCCGCGCACGAAGCCGTCAGGGTGGCGATGACGAGGAAGCGGCGAATCCGCATCCGCGTGGCTATTAGACACCGCCCAGGGCGGTTCGGCAGTTCACGGGGAGACTCTACGGCTGTGGCGATTTCATCAACGATTATGAAGGGATCGGCGGCTACGAGCAGTATCGAGGCGATCTGGCGCTGATGTACTTCGCGGACGTGGAGCGCGCGACGGGACGGCTCCTGAATCTCAGGATGACGCCGATGCGGTTACGAAAGCTGAGGCTCGAGCGGGCGTCGGCCTCTGAAGCCGAGTGGTTGCGCGCGAGCGTCGAGCGGGCCTCGGCACGATTTGGCAGCCGCCTCGATCTCGCGGATGGCCAGCTCTCGCTGCGCGTGGGGTCAGGTCGACCTGACCCCACCCGGATCAGCGCTTGACTTCGTCCGGTTCGGTGGCGACCGCGTCGGCAAGCAGATCCATGGCCATCCGATGGGCCTCCACTCGCCGCTCGAGCTCGTCCAGATCCATCTCCGTCAGGTTCCGGCTGCCGGCCAGCACATCCGGCTGGAGGCTCACCAGATCGTCCCAGGTCCGCCGCGCTTCGGCAAACGCGTCGAGCAACACCTGATGTTGAGCATGCGGCATAGAGCCTCTCTCCTCAACCATTGTGCAAGCCTCACGCCAGTCGCATCTCATCACACATCAACATAACCGTCCTGCGCCGCACCTTGCACCTTGCACCCTGCCCTTGCACCTCGCACCTTAAACGATCAACATCGCATCCCCGTAACTGTAAAACTGGTAGCGTTCGCGAATCGCCTCCCGGTACGCGGCCAGGACGCGCTCGCGGCCCGCAAACGCTGCGACGAGCATCAGCAGCGACGATCGCGGCAGGTGAAAGTTCGTCAAGAGCGCTCCAACCACCTTGAACTCGAAGCCGGGATAGATGAACAGATCCGTGACGCCCTGACACGCCCGCACGCCGCGCTCGCCCGCTCGCGCCGCAGACTCCAGCGCTCTGGTCGTCGTCGTTCCAACCGCGACCACTCGTTTCCCATCATCCAGGGCCTGGTTGATTCGCGCCGCGGCGGAAGACGTCAGTTCGAAACTTTCCGGATCGATCCGGTGATCTTCGACACGTTCTGTTCGTACGGGCTTGAACGTGCCGTATCCAACATGGAGCGTCAGGCTGACGCGATCGATCCCGGCACGTTCGAGCGACTCGAGGAGGCTCTGCGTAAAATGCAGGCC